>JBCCEO010000001.1:0-61495 GCA_039030255.1 Planctomycetota bacterium
CTCCAATAAAATCATCTTGATCGACTTGCGAAGAGTACTCGGGCGGCAAGTGCGTTAAGACTTCTTGAAAGAAATCGGGCATGGTCTCAGTGGATTGAAGGCGTTGTTGATCGTTTGCTGGCGTGGCGTAAGAGCCCAGAGAAAGCCCAGGCAAAATTTTCGCAGCATTATAGAAATCTGCAAAGCTGCCCCGTAGCCATCTACGGGCGAATAAGCTGACCAACCTTTCGGAAGGTGCCGCAAGGAGTTTGGAGAAACGGCGTGTTTTACTTACTCTCCCTCCCGCGCAGCGGGTTCTCGAGGGAGAGTCGGGCTATCGGGCCCGGAGAGAGTTCCGCATCTGGCCGATGCCCCAATAGTTCATGCTGCGCCGCTTACCGACCCGCGAAGTACGTGTGCCCGCTCGCGGCTCCTCCACGGAGAGTAAGTTGAAGATCCTGCAGGCGGGAAGGTATGTTTGGAAAAGCCGACTTCCAAAACGAACGCATCCGATTTCAGGGCGCTAGCTAGGTGCTTTGACTCCGCACGCTTTTTCCGCACGATCGAGCACTTCGGCTGCTTTCGCGCGAGCTTTCTGAGCGCCAGCACGCAAGATGTCCTGGACGGTGTCAGGCCGTTCTTCTAGTTCCTTGCGTTTCGCACGAGCATCTGCAAAGTAGGCATCGGCCGCGTCGGCCAAAGCCTTCTTGACGTGCCCATAGCCAAATCCGCCTTTGCGATAAAGGGCGGCCATTTCTTCGATCTGCGAGTCGGTGGCCATCAATTGATAGAGCTGGAACAAATGATCCGTCTCAGGCTCCTTGGGATCTTCCATCGGACGGCTATCCGTGGTGATGCGCATGATCTTCTTTCGCTGTGGTTTTTCTTCTTCGAAGATTCCGATCGTGTTGTCGTAGCTTTTCGACATCTTCTCACCATCGGTGCCTGGCACCTTGGCCGAGTTCTCCAGCACGCGGCCTTCGGGCAGCACAAAGGCCTCGCTGAAATGATGGTTGAAGCTATTTGCAATATCGCGACAGACTTCAATGTGTTGCACCTGGTCCTGGCCCACAGGCACACAATTGGAATCGTAGGCTAGAATGTCGGCAGACATGAGGACCGGATAAGTAAACAGTCCAGCATCTGCAGCTATGCCGCGTTCCTTCTTGTCTTTGTACGATACGCATCGCTCGAGCAGACCCATGGGCGTGCAAGTCATCAGGATCCACGTGAGCTGCGATACTTCAGGAACGTCAGACTGCACAAACAAAATCGCTTTTTCCGGATCGAGACCCAAAGCTATTAAGTCCAAGGCTGCGTCGATGGTCAGTTGTTGAAGCAAAGCCGGGTCGCGAATGGTGGTTAGGGCATGCAAGTTGGCGATGAAGTAGTAGGCTTCGTCTTCTTGCTGCAAGTCAATGTATTGGCGGATGGCGCCGAAGTAATTGCCCCAGTGGAATCGGCCGGTCGGTTGGATGCCTGAAAGGACTCGCATGGAATTCTGTTTCTTGGCGAGGGAGTGGGAATGAAAAGGATGGATATTCGTGCTAGCGAATCAAGTTTTTTTATCGGTGTCTAAAGTGCCTACGATATCCGCCACGCTAGATGCCCCGAGTGAGCGAACAGCTGCGGGAAGCTCTTCGACCATTTTCTGACTGATGCTCGGATCGTAGTAATTCGCCGTACCAATCTGGAAGCAACTCGCACCCGTCACCAAGAACTCCATAGCATCGTCGAGTGTTGCTATTCCGCCAATCCCGACGATCGGGATATCAACATCTTCTGCGACTTGATGTACACAGCGAAGGGCAACTGGCTTGATCGCCGGACCGCTTAGTCCGCCCATGACGTTGCCGAGCATGGGTTTTCTGTTGCGCCAGTCGACAGCCATACCGAGCAGCGTGTTGACGCAGCTAACTGCATCCGCTCCGCCATCTTTAGCTGCTTTTGCGATGTCCACAATATTGGTCACATTGGGCGTCAGTTTGGCCAAAATCGGAATCTCGCAGCAATCACGAACGGCTCGGACAACTTCTTCACAGGCCGCCGGATCCGTTCCGAAATCGACGCCGCCAGTAACGTTAGGGCAAGAGATGTTCAATTCGAGTGCGTCGACGTCGCCGGCTGCTTCCAGCATTTCGGCAAGCCTTCGGAATTCATCGCTACTGCTTCCTGCGATGCTAACCACAATGGCCGTGTCCAGTGTTTTCAAATACTGCAAATGTCCCGCAATGAAGGAATCGATTCCATCGTTGTCCAGTCCGATAGAGTTGAGCAGTCCGGCCGACGTTTCGACCGTTCGCCAAGGAACATTGCCCGGTCGAGACTGAAGCGTAATCGTCTTCGGGAGGATGCCTCCGAGCGAGTCGAGCGCAACGAAGCTCTTCATTTCTCGGGCGTATCCAAAAGTTCCCGAGGCAACCAAGACTGGGTTCTTTAATTGGAGCCGGCCAAGCTGCACTCGCATGTCGACTTGCGAGCTGGTTTCGGACGGTGATGCTTCGAGCTCTGGCATGATCACTTTAGACGGAGGGGCTTTTTACTTCAGATCTTTTTACTTTGGGTCGATTACTTGGAGCCTAGGATTTCACTTTGAATCGCACTCAGGATACGAGCAGCCACTTCTCGTTTGTCGCCTTCGGCGAGTTCGATTGTGTTGCCTGCGGATCCTAAGATTTCAATTCGATTTGTTTCCGAATCGATCGCGGAAGGGTCATTGGAAATCATCATATCGCAACACTTTTTCTGCATCTTGACAATGGATCGAAATCGCCGATCCTCAGATTCCAGGGCAAATCCGACGACCCATTGATGGGCTTGCTTGGTTTCTGCGACGGAGGCCACGATATCAGGAGTTTCGATTAACTCCAATTGCAGGGGCTCACCAGACTTCGAGATTTTTTCTGATTCCACCCGTCTCGGCATGTAATCGCAGGGAGCGGCGGCACCAATCATCCCATCGCAGGCTGGAAAATGTTCCAGCGCGGCAGACAGCATATCGCTGGTTGTGAGAACGGGGACGAATTCTGCTTGGGCGGGATACGCAATACTAACGGGACCACTTACGACAACGACTTCATGCCCTGCGGCTAAAGCCGCCTCGGCTAGTGCACATCCCATGCGTCCGCTACTGGCATTGGTGATGTAGCGAACTGGATCCAGAAACTGTCGTGTGGGTCCGGAGGTTATAAGTATCCGAGCCATCTATGCATCAATCAACTTGTAGACTTCTTCGAGCAAGGCTTCTGGTTCGGACATGCGTCCAGCTCCTTGCTTGCGACAACTGAGCCAACCACTCTCGGGTCCTACTAAATGGACGCCATCGCTGCGCAACTGGTTCACGTTTCTTTGGACTGCAGGCTTTTCCCACATGGGGCTGCTCATCGCTGGAGCAAGCAACACGGGGCATTCGCAGCTCAAATAAAGCGTCGCCAGTAGATCGTCGGCCGCAGCATGCGCGAAACTCGAAAGCAATCTCGCTGTCGCAGGTGCAACTAGTAGTAGTTTCGCGTTTTCTGCCAGCTCGATATGGGCACCCAACGGAAAGCGCGCATCGTAGACGTCGCAGACTGGAGGCTCATTGCAAAGCGCGGCAAAAGTAGAACGACCCACGAAGTGCTCGCCTCCGTGGGTCAATACTACTTGTACATCATGATTGTTTTGAACGAGTCGGCTGACGGCCGTGGCTACTTTGTACGCCGCAATTCCGCCGCCGATTCCCACCAGGATCTTGGACATGTCCGCCTAAAATCTCCGCGCCGATCTAACTGTCAGCAGCCTAGAACTCGAGGCTATCCATGTCCAGCAAATCGCCTTCGTCATGATCGACGACTGCCAGTTCGCCCGCTTCGCTCAGGAAGATCTTGTCCTGCAAGATTTCCTGGAGGACAGTTTCCATCTTGTTCTGCGAAGGATTCTCAACCAGGGGACGGCTACCTCGGTTTAGTTGAACGAGCCGTTTTTGGATCAGGGTGGAAAGTTTGAAACGTCCTCCGACCTTGTTCACAATTTCTTCTTCTTTTAGTTCTTCAAGCATGCTTTAATTTCCTCAGCGCTTTTTTTTAGGTATTTGCATATTTCGTTTACCGCGACGTCAACGTCTCGGTTGATGATTTCATGATCGTAGTAACTCAGGGCGGTCAACTCCTCGTCAGCGACTTCCAATCTTCGAGTAATTGCAGCTTCTGTTTCCGTGCCGCGATTTCGTAGACGACGCTCCAACTCCTCCCGAGTTCCCGGGTGTACAAAAAAGCTCAGCGTATCGTTGCGTTGCTTCATGACACTCAAGGCCCCTTGGACATCGATCTCTAAGATGACCCACTTCCCCGACTGAAGGGCTTCGTCTACTTGTTGGACAGGAGTTCCGTACCAGTTTCTTCCGAAGACTTCCATGCATTCCAGGAAGTCACCCGCTTCTTTCATTGCCAAGAATTTTTCTTCGCTGACAAAGTGATATTCCCGTCCGCCGACTTCGCCATCGCGTGGCGCCCGAGTCGTTGCTGAAGTGCTTAGCTGCAATGGTAATTCGCATCGTTGCAACAGGCTACGCAAAACCGTACTTTTACCTGCTCCAGAGGGGCCTGATACGATGATCAGTTGCCCAGCTGGAACAGCCTCGGGTTGTGTTTTTTCGGATGCCTTGTTTTCGCCCAAGACAAATTACTCCACGTTCTGTACTTGCTCGCGCATTTGTTCGATGATTGTTTTCATGTCGACAACACGCTGGGCTATGTCGGCATCACCACACTTGGAGCCGACGGTGTTGACTTCCCGAAACAATTCTTGAATCAGGAAATCTAGTTTTCTACCTTGGCTCATATCCGCCTGAAGGAGCTTGCCAAATTGTTCGAAGTGACTGCGAAGCCTCACCAATTCTTCTCGAATGTCAGCTTTATCCGCCATCACTAGTACCTCGCGCACCAAGTCGGCTTCCTGAAGTTCTGCTCCCACTTCTTCCAAAGCTTTGCTTAGTTTTGCTTGCAGGCGTTTCTTATATTCTTCTACAACTTGTGGGGCCCGTTGTTCAATGCTGTCTGCCAAAGCGACGAGCCGTTCCAGTTGCTCGGACAACTCGCGTTCCATTGATTTTCCTTCGGCAATTCGCATTTTGCTGAGGCAATCAAGTGATTCGTCGACGGCTTGCAGTACGGATTGTTCGAGTTGAGTTGGAATCTCCGATGTGGTTTTGGGCTCTGATACGACTCCGGGCAATTGCAGCAAATCTTTAATCTCGATGCTCGACTTGGCCAATCCCAAACGGCTGAGAACGTCTCCGCATTGCTTTAAGTAACCAGCCAGTACCTCTTCTTCTAGTTTGTACTCGGCGCCAGCCATGCTGCCATGGGACTGGACATTCAGTTGCAAAGACCCGCGTTTGATTTTGGATCGAACCAGGGATTCGATTTTCGGTTCCAGTGACTGCAGACCGTAGGTCGTTCGAGTTTGCAGCTTAAGGTGACGATTGTTGACAGCACGAACTTCAGCAGTGATCTCAAGAGCTCCATCGCGCACTCGACCCTGCCCTTGTCCCGTCATGCTAATCAACAAATCATGTCTCCCTTCCCAAGGGCACTAGCCACCGTCAAAAACGAATTATTCGGGCGATTCTTCAGTCGAATCATCTTCCGCTGCGCCTGATTCCGGATTCGCCTCGTTTTCTCCGGTTGATTCCGTTGCTTCTCCTTCTGGAGGCGGTGACTCACCTGCCTCACCGGCACTAGGTGATTCGTCCAATTCTGCTGCCGGATCTTCTGTGATCTCTGCGCTGGCTTCGCCTGTCCCTGTTGCCGCTTCTTCGTCTGGCGTTCCCAGATTTAGCAAGTCGCTTGGGTTGGTGACTTCACCGGCTGTGCCGGCTCCAGTTCCTTCACCGCTGCTACCGGTATCGGTGCCACCAGTGTTTTCGCTCGTGCCCAAGTCGCCGGCCGTTCCAGGATCACCTCCCGAGAGGCTGGCTGAAGAGTCCCCGCCTGGTCCGAATTTTGGCGGAGGAGCAGACTTCAGAAACCAAACGGTGAAGGCTAGTAGCACAATCCACACGGCGGCGGCGACAATCGTAATCTTGGTAAACAAATCCCCAGCCTTGGTACCAAAGGCCGATTGACCACCAGGTCCGCCCAGTGCCCCAGTCAGTCCACCGCCTCGACCACGCTGAACGAGAATGAGGAGGATCAAAAAGGCGGACAGCACGAATATCGTGATTCCCAGAAAGTACTGTGCAATGGCTGCGATAAGCATGCCTGATTCCTTCGTCAAAAATCTGGTTAGATGGTTTTGTTGTTTTTTGAATGTTATTTGACCGCAGCGATAATCGCTGCAAAACTGTCGGCCTTGAGCGAAGCCCCGCCAACCAAAGCACCGTCAATGTTGGGTTGTCCCATAAGCTCTTCCGCATTGTCCGGCTTGACGCTACCGCCATACTGGATGCGAATTGCTTCCGCCGTTTCGGCTCCGAATAATTCGCCCAGTAGGCCACGGATCTGGGCGTGCACTTCTTCGGCCTGTTCAGGAGTAGCCGTTTTGCCCGTGCCGATTGCCCAAACGGGTTCGTAGGCGATCACGATTCCGATTGCTGCGGCGGAGTCGATTCCGGCAAGGGAGCCTTTGATTTGTTCGGAAATGACGGCAGCCGTTGTTCCGGCTTCCCGTTGTTCCAAAGTTTCGCCGACACAAACGATTGGGACGAGCCCATGTTCGAACGCTGCTTGAAGTTTAGCGTTGACCGACGCGTCGGTCTCGCCGAAAAACTGACGTCGTTCCGAGTGCCCCAGGATGACATATTGGCAATCCAAGTCTTTTAGCATCGGTCCGCTGACTTCACCCGTGAAAGCGCCCTCAGCCGCTTGGTACATGTTTTGTGCACCCAAGCCAACATGACTGCCTCGCAGGGCGGCGCCCACATCGTGCAGGTACAGTGTTGGAGGGCAGACTGCTACTTCCACATTTTCCGATGGCTGAAGTACATCAAGCAAATTGCTTACGAGCGCGACACTTGTGTCTCGCAACAAATTCATTTTCCAATTGCCTGCAATCAGGTACTTTCTCAACGCGATTCTCCAAGTAATTCAGTAGTCTTTGGGGCAGTGTTCTGGTTTGGACAGTCTATGTTTGGGTTGGTGTAGGTGGCGTGAAAACTTCGCGAGATTGTCTAAGCCGCAATCTGCTTGTTGACCGCTTGGGCAACGGCGTTCACCTGGGTCATCAGCGCTGCGTACTGTTCCGGCAACAGCGCCTGTGCCCCATCACTCTTCGCTTCCTCAGGGCAGTCGTGAACTTCGACGTGAACGCCATCGGCTCCGACAGCCACACCAGCCAAGGCACAAGGCGGAATCAACTCGGGGCGACCCGTTGCATGGCTTGGATCAACAATGATTGGCAAATGGCTCAAGGTCTTCACCAGTGCCACTGAGGCGACGTCATACAAATTGCGTGTGGCATTGTCGAACCCCTTCACCCCACGTTCGCAGAGCACGACATTCGGATTGCCCTGGCTCAGCACATATTCGGCACTCATCAGCAGATCGTTCACTGTTGCTGACATGCCGCGCTTTAGCAAAACAGGCTTGTTGGTCTTTCCTACCTCAGTCAACAGCACAAAATTCTGCATGTTTCGAGCACCAACCTGCAGCATATCCGCGTACTTGGCGATTAGTTCGACGTTGCGAGGATCAGTGACCTCGGTCACGACCGGCATTTCATGGTTTTGGCCGACATCACGTAGGATTTTGAGGCCTTCTTCGCCCAGTCCTTGGAATGCATAGGGGCTGGTCCTAGGTTTGTAGGCTCCGCCCCGGAACAGGTTTGCTCCGCTGGCTCGCACGGAAGCTGCAATTCGCTCCATCCGGTCAGGCTCTTCGACCGAGCAAGGACCAGCGATCATTCCCAGGTGGCCACCGCCAATCTTGCAGCTACCAACCTCGACCACGCTGTCCTGCGGGTGTGCTTCACGACTCGCTAGTTTATAAGGCGGCATGACGGGCACGACTTCGGCCACACCGGGAATCGCCTTCAATGGAGCATTACGAGCCGCCTCTTCATCGCCAATAATGCCTATGATCGTCCGGTAAGTGCCCTTGCTCATATGCGCAGCAAAACCGAGCGATTCCACGTGCTCGACGACGTGATCGATCTGTTCTGAAGTCGCATCAGTACGAAGAATTAGGATCAATGTTGCGGAATTCGTACAGTGTTTACTAGAGAAATCATGATTCTGACGCCCGTAAATGCCTGCAATCGCAGAATCCAATCCTGTCTCAGCTCTCTGATCTGAGGAGCCTAAGTCATTGCTGGGTAGTAGTTTGGGGAGTCATATTCCGGCCAGGAAAAGCGATAGTCTAACGTTGAACCAATTTGTCGTCGAGTCGTTTCTGATCCTACCGTTTTCAAGCTTTTAATCGCTAAAGTCGCTGCATCTATTTTTCCTAGTCGTCCCATTTTCCTGGAAATCGTTGGCTATGAGTTTGCGACTAGTTATGATTAAGGGTGCGTGAAAACGGACACCCCGTGGACGTTTCGTAAATCGCTTGTAACCTGCTATTCCAAAGCTGCCTAACTCCTTACTGCAGCATGACTTAGAGGAACCAGAATGAACCTCTTGGGAAAAGTCTTTATCGGCTTGATCTTCCTGTTGAGCATAACCTTCTTCACCTATGCGGTGATGATGAATGCTTCGCACATTGATCACAATGCTGTGGCGTCGAGTTATTCGGCCGAGGCGCAGATTTCTGAAGCTCGGAATCAGCAGTTAGAAGCATTGTTGCAGACTTACACCACCGAATTAAACAACGAACTCGCCTCACGTCGTGAAGCTTTGGCGGCACTACAAATTCAAGTGGAAGATGCCAACGCGGCTTACCTGGCCAAAGAAAAAGAGGCCAGTGACCTGAGAGCTGCCCTGACAACCGTTGCCCAGAACAATGAAACGGCACACGCTGATATGCGACAGAAGGCAGATACGAATCGCAATCTCCGAGAACAAATAGCAACCACCAAACAACAACGTGACGAACTTTACCAAAAGCTGATCGATGCCAAGGCGGCTTACAATGGCTTCCAAGGAACGTTGCGGTCGCTTCAAGATCGAGCCACAGACCTCGGCAACTAACAACCTTATCAATTCGGCTTCATTAGGCTTAGCGCTCCTTCGCTTTTGCTCCTATCCTAACCCTTAGTACACGAATCTCATCAGAACCTCAGCTAGCTTTCTTCGGGCAAGTCTGAACAAAGGGACTCCTCATGACACTACTTGGAAAAGTATTCACCGCCTTGATTTTTCTCTTGAGCGTTGTCTTCTTCCTTCTTGGCGTGGCAGTCAATTCGACTCACATTAGTCAAAAATTGGAAGCGGAGAAATGGAGGGCCGAGGCGCAAAAGGCCAATGAGGAGCTGACGCAGTCGCAGGAGCAAACGGAAAGATATCGGACGGACCTGGCCATCGAGCGCGCGGCACGACGCGCCACCCTCGCCGCCATGCAAGAGCAGCTGACCACGGCAACCAACGACAAAGAGCGAGCATCACGAGCCGAAACAGGCCTTCAAGCGTCCTTTACCGCCGCTACAGAAACCAACAATGCAACCGCAACCGAGTTGAAAGCGCGTACCGAAGAAAACACAGTGCTTCGCGACAAGCTGAAAGTGGCTCGTGAAGATCGCGATCAATTGTTTGGCCGTTTGGTCAAAGCGACTGATGACCTAAGTCGGCTGCAAGGTACTTATGCTTCGCTAGTAATTCGCGAAAAGGAAACAGCCGATAGTCTCACCAAGACCGTCCACCTGTTGAGTTCCCTTGGCATTAATCCAGATACGGAGTTGAACGCACCTGCGACCAACGGCGAGATCGTCGGCATTGACGGCACACTTGTCGAAGTGAACTTGGGCCGGGATGACGGACTTCGTACCGGACATACTTTGGAAGTACATCGTAATGGTCAGTACCTTGGTCGTCTTTCTGTAAAAACAGTCCGCGATGGAGCAGCTACAGCTCGTATCTTGGAAGACTTCCAACGCGGTTATATCCGAGTTGGTGACACGGTCGACACGCAATTGGAAATCAGCATTACTCGCAAGAAGTAAGTGAAAACAATGAGCTCAGGAAATCAACCCAAGCACGCACTAAACGTCTACACGGTGATGCTCATCACCTCCACGCTTCTAATGCTTGGAGCGTGCGTCATGATGTATATTGAGTGGTCTAGAGCCTCCTAGTTGCCACGCGTCGCCTCTGGTTCAATCCAGGCAACAGCTTAAAAAATATGACAAAGCCTCGGGCTTCGCCCTAGGCTTTGTTCGTTTTGTCGCTGAGCGGTTGGCACTAGTCGCCGGTTCCTTTGCCTCCCCCAAAATCGTTTAACGGCGTTTAACGGCGAGCCGCAGGCGGTTCTTCTCTTCCCATTCTTCCGTCCCATAGCGACTCCAGTCGCTCCGCCAATCGTACTCAGGCGCAGCCAGGTACTCGTACTCGTAATCGACTGGTACCGACTTACTGAGGCCATGTTCGGTTATGATCGATGGATTGTCTCCTAAGTTGCGTTTCCATTACCGAGCACGAGCAGCAACCCGGCATCTCTGATTTGCCCTGGCATTTCATTCCCCGCTCAGACCCGATTTCCGAGCGCTATGGTAAGATGACAACACGGCTCTTTATTCTCAATCCAGCTTTAGTCTCCCTTGTACCAAGGCTCTTTCAACATGCAGTATGCTGCCCATCGCCTTTGCCGATTGCTCTGCTTCCTGACTGGCTGCCTACTCCTTCCTGCTTTGGCCCACGCCCAGCAGCTCAGCGTCGATGGCATCGCCAAATCGGATTGGCCTTGGTGGCGCGGACCAGCGCGCAACGGCTTTGCTGCCGAAGCACAGCTGCCAACCAAGTTTGGCAACTCCGAAAACGTGCTTTGGAAATCGCCGGTGCCCGGACGCGGCCATAGCAGTCCTATTGTGGTCGGCGGCAAAGTCTACTTGGCGACCGCCGATGAAGCGAAGCAACTTCACGCCGTCTTGGCCTACGACATGGCCAACGGCGACCGCATCTGGGCCAAGCAGATCAGCCAAGGAGGATTTCCAAAGCAGAATCATCCAAAGAACACAGAGGCTAGCACAACGATTGCCTCCGATGGCAAGTCTCTATTCGTGACTTTCTTTCATCACGAAACTGTCACGCTTACGGCTTTGGACATGGATGGCGGCGAAAAATGGACGCAGGTTGTCAGTCCGTTCAATCCTAAACTTTATAAATACGGCTATGCACCTTCACCTCTGATTTACGGAGAATCGGTGATCGTGTCGGCCGAGTACGATGGAAAGAGTTCCATCACCGCCTTTAATCGCACGACGGGTAAGAAACTCTGGAACGCCGACCGTCCCGCGAATATAACTTTCTCGTCGCCCGTTGTGGCTAACGTGGCCGGTAGAGACCAATTGCTAATCAGCGGATCAGGCCTCGTGGCCTCTTACAATCCCAGCAACGGCACTCCGTTTTGGTCCGTCAAGGGAACAACATCGGCGACGTGTGGTTCCATGGTTTGGGATGGCAACATCGTTTTCGCCAGCGGGGGGTATCCCCGACCGCAGACGATTGCGGTACTCGCCAATGGAAGCAACCGTGTGCTCTGGACCAACGGGCAGAAATGCTACGAACAATCGATGATCGTCGTTGATGGATATCTCTACGGATTGGTCGATCATGGTGTTTTGTATTGCTGGCGAGGTACCGATGGCAAGGAAATGTGGCGAACTCGGCTGGCAGGACCCGTCAGCGCCTCACCAATTTACGCCGGAGGACATATTTATTGGGCCAACGAAGCTGGTACCATGTACGTCTTCAAGCCAAATCCGCAGCGGTTTGAATTGGTCGCGGAGAATCGTATTGGCAAGGAAGCGTTCGCCAGTCCTGCCGTTTCTGGTAACAAACTGCTGCTTCGTGTCGCCGAAGGAAAAGGATCTGCACGAAAGGAATCGCTGATCTGCATTGGTAATGCGAACTAAGTTGTAAGCTCCTATCCACGAAAAAAGTCTATGCCTGATTCTTTTATGTTTGAATCTGCCGCCTCCGCGATGAACTCGGAGCGCATGGACTATCTGCAACTCGCGTTGACAACCGGTGTAGGACCTCAAGTTCTCGCAGAGCTGCTGAGTACGTTTGGTACTGCCTCGCGAGTCCTAGCAGCCAGTCCTGCCGAGCTGCACGAAGTGAATGGAGTCGGGGTGGCGCTGCAAAGACGAATTCGTTCCGGCGAATGCCGCGAAGTCGCTGAGTCGGTGCGGCAACAATGCGAGCAAGAACAGATACGTATCCTGCTGCCCAGCGACGACGAGTTTCCCAGGCTGCTGTCGGAGATCGATTCTCCACCGAGTCTTCTATTTGTTCGTGGGCAACTGAAAACCACCGACAGTTTGAGCATTGCCATCGTAGGCACGCGCGGCGCTTCTCAGTACGGTCGCTCGCAGGCTGAACGATTCGCACGCTCTCTGGCTCGAGCCGGATTGACCGTGGTAAGCGGACTGGCCCGAGGAATTGATGCTGCCGCGCATCACGGGGCTCTTGAAGCGGAGGGCCGAACCATCGCCGTCTTGGCCAACGGAGTCAGCGAGGTCTATCCGCCGCAGCACAAAGAGTTAGGCTTGAGAGTTGAGCAGCAAGGAGCCCTGGTCAGCGAAATGCCACCTGGAACCAAACCCAAGAAGGGCATGTTTCCTCAACGCAATCGAATCATCACTGGTTTCTCACTTGGCACGATAGTGATCGAGGCTGCGGAACGATCCGGAGCACTCATTAGCGCTCGGTTATCGGGGGAACAAGGCCGCGAAGTCTTCGCGCTGCCCGGATTAGTAACCACTCCCAACTCACGCGGCTGCCATAAACTGATTCGCGATGGCGCAATCTTGGTTCAAGACCCGGAAGATGTCATCGAAGCACTCGGCCCACTGGTGGAAGGCGTTGAGGTGTCCCCCGAGCAAACGATACGCAACGCGGCTGAGTTGCAACTGAACGAGCAGGAAACCGCCGTGTTGAATGCCATTGGAGCCGAGCCCACCGACATCAATTCGGTTGTTGTCTCCAGCGGCTTGCCCGTCCCCCGCGTGCTCAGTACGCTCAGCGTATTAGAAATGCGCCGCCTCGTCCGCCGCATTAGCGGACAAATCGTCCAACGCATTTAAAGAAAGTAGAGCAGCTGTTCCAGCTGTTTTTCCCCATTTTAGATTTCCCAACTCTATCCCCCTACACACCTCCTCTTCCTCCAGCCAAAACCTCCACCCTGCCGTCAAATCTGACTCAAAAGAGTACAAGCTTATGGGGATATATGATCGAGACTACATGCGAGACGAGGACTCGCGATCGGGAGGTCCATCGGGACTTGGCTTCAAGTTATTCCTAGTGTTCTTGATTGGCGTTTTGTTATTTGTTGGCATGCGTCTTCCCATGCCACCCTTGATCAAGATAGTATTCATTGTAGGCGGCTTCGTCCTAGCCTTCCGCCTCTTCCGCGACAGCTGAAGGACGCAGAAGATAGCCGCCAGGTTTCAGGAGTTAAGCGCCGGAGGTCAGGTCTTAGAACCGACCTTGTAGCGGACGTCGTCAAGACCATCCCACTGGGCCGAGAGTCTTGACGACCTTTTTTCGCTACGAGGTTGGGTCTTGATCCTGGTAGGAAAGATTCCAGGTAAAATTACAGTGGGACCCAGAAAATCAAGCTGCACGCGGGCGATGAGGAAAGGGTGGCCTACCCTTGCAAGGGATCAGGGTCGGGGACTCTGGAGTTAGGAGCCAGAGGGATCAGGGATGAGCATAGGATGATCGGGTTTGCAGGATCCTTTACTAAATGAAACGCCTGAGAAAACAAGTCTAATACTATAGCTACTCAGCCTGGAAAACTTACGCATTGGCAATCGATCAAGATTGCAATCGCCTGTTTGGTGATACCGGCTCTTTTCGTGCTGGCCGGTCATGGGAGTTGGCGTGCGCTACTGTCTCACGAAAACGATGTGTCGCAGTGGCTACCAGAGCTTGAGTCAATCCGCTGGTTCTCTGAGCATTTCGGAGGCGAAGCCTTCCTTGCTGTCAGCTGGAATGGCTGTGACGTGGAAGACGATCGCATAGCGGCCATGCGTTCGGGACTGCGGAAAGTGAACGTGGCTTCCGTTGAGCCATCCGATCCGCCAGAAGTTCCTGCTTTGCGGCGTATTTTTGACGGCCGCCAGATCGTCGAAGAATTGGAAGGTCTGGGATACTCGAAGGAATCGGCAAAACGTCGCCTGGAAGGCTGGATCGTAGGCAAAGAATCGGCAGCGACGTGTTTGGTCCTGTCCGTCACGCAATCGGGCTGGACGCATCGTCATGAACTGGTCGATTCGATTTATCGCATTGGATCGGAGTTGGGAATCTCGGCTCAGGAACTGCACATCGGCGGACCGATCCGCGACAGTGTGGCCGTTGATCGTATGGGGCTCAATCGAGTCATTCCACTGGCCCTGGTTTCCGTCGTGCTGGCGATCGGTATAACGTATTTTTGCATCCGGCAATTGAGCTTAGTGATCGCAGTCATCTGCTACGCGACCCTGTGTTGGATGCTGGCACTATCCAACCTTCCTTGGTTCGGTACCAAGCTGGATTCGGTTCTCATCGCCATGCCGGCATTGGTGTACGTGCTGGCCGTCTCCTCGGCCGTGCATTTGACAGGCTACTTGCAGGATTCGACCGAAAAGTTAACCAAGTCCCGCAGACGTGGTTTGCTGCAAGCCCTTTGGATGGGCTTTGGGCCTTGCACCATTGCGTCTTTCACGACAGTTCTTGGGCTCATTTCGCTATCGGTGAGTGAAATGAAACCAGTTCGCGAATTTGGGATATACTCAGCTGCGGGTGTTGCTGTGGCGTGGGTTGCCTTGTTTCTCGTCTGGCCAACAGTGGTCGCTATCGTGGTGGCTCTGACGGGGAAACGGGAAGTGGAACCCGGTCAAGTTCCTGTGTTCCGGTTGAACGGCGAGTTCTGGTGGCAGCCTGTTTTTCGATTTACGATGCGATATCGAGTTGCCATTGCGTTGGTGTGTGCGTTGGCAGTTCCATTTTTACTACGGGGCCTAGCCAAATTAGAAACTTCGGTGCGTGTGTCAGATCTGTTTTCGAGCTCCTCGGACATTCACCAAGACTATTTATGGTTCGAGCAGGAGATTGGCGGCTTGGTGCCGCTGGAGATTGTTTTGGAACTGGATGCGGCCGGTGAGGATTCTTATCGATTGACGCAGAATCTCGTGTTGTTGGAAAAGCTGCGGCGTTTTGTGTCGGCAAGTGAAAGTGTGACTTCGGCCGTTTCTGCGACGACGTTTTTGCCTCCTATTTCCCAGCGCTCTGGGTTTCAGGGAACGATCGAGCGTCGATTTCTTGCGGCCAAACTCAAGTAATGGAAACCGACGCTAATCGAGCAAGGTTTATTGTACGAGGAACCCGTGACTGAAGTGCAGCGATCGGCCGCGTTAAATACGAAGCGGGTCAGCTTTCTGCCGTTTGCGGGCGTTTCAGCAGAGTCTCCGCGACGCGAATATTGGAGGATCAGCGCGCGAGTGCCAGCAATGTCCAAGCTCTCTTACTCTCAGTTCCTGAGTGAATTTCAACAGGAAATATCGCAGTTTCTTGCTAATGAACAGCTTACCAGGGCGCTCAATGCGGATCTGCGAGTTTCCGGTGGAGTGTTTCAAGTTGCCCAGGGGCAGCGTCAATTGCTGATCGATATGGGCAAGAGTGTTTCGCTGGCTTTCATCATGATTGCAATCGCGATGATCGTCGTTTGTCGTTCGTTGAAGCTTGGCTTGGTGGCCATGATTCCCAACCTTGTGCCCCTATTCACCGTTTTTGGTGCCATGGGATTGTTGGGAGTTCCTGTGGATGTTGGAACCATGATGACCGCTACAGTAGCTCTGGGGATTGCCGTGGACGACACCTCGCACTTCGTATGGTGGTTTGCTAAGCATCGTCGGGCGGGTAAAACTTCCGAGGAAGCCATTGAGAGAGCTTTTCATCACAGTGCATCGGCTATGGTGAAGACTACTTTGATCTGTGGACTGGGATTAGGGATATTCTTTTTCAGTCCTTTCTTGCCGGTTGCCAAGTTCGGCATCTTCATGGGGCTGTTGTTGATCGCGGCCGTGGTTGGCGACTTGGTCATATTTCCAGCTGTGTTACGGATTCTCTTTCCCAAGTCTCTGATAAAAGCAGCCGAGGAAACAAAAGTAGCCCTGGAAACAAAGGCAGCCACGGCAACAAGTGGAAAGCCAACGAGCATCGAATCGGTGGCGAATGCGTAGGGCCTTCTCTCTTGGTTCTCTATGTTCGTCGCCTGGAGATTTGGGCTTCAAGCTGCTTTTCGGATTCCAGGCCCCAATACCAGTCAAATGGATTCGCATCTAGTTCGAGCGAGTCGGCGTGTGGCCGCTCACTTGAAATCACTTGCTGCTGGGGTCCATAGGCATGGTAGGCGAGCGTTGAAAACTCTCCTTCTGCGTCCGACCGTTGGTTCAGTAAAAAGACGATAGTCAGTGCATCGATGGCGGTTACGAATCCATCCCGATTGACGTCTCTGCGGTCACCTGGGGCGATGGGGTCGTCGCCTCGTTGGTTTAAGAAATTGATGACAATGAGCGCGTCGATGGCGCTGACGGCATTGTCACCGTCCACGTCTTCAGGTGTTTCCAGTTCGTCCAAGACGTCAATTTCGAAGGCTCTTTCTAGCTGCAACCCGTCCTGGTCGGTTACTGCAATGCGAACCGAGTATTGATTCTGAGCTTCGAAATCCAAGCTTTCATTGGTACGCAATTCACCGAAGGCGATTTGAAAGGCCGCGTTGTCGGTATCGCCTGGACCGGATATCAAGGAATAGCTAAGCGTGTTGTCGGCGTCGGGATCGAGGGAAGATAGGATTCCGACGGTGGTTTCTGCGGGTAGGTTTTCGTCGATGCTCGAATGCGACAGGGTTAGTTCGGTTGGCGCCTCGTTCACATCTTGAATTTCAAAGGTCAAAGGCTTCTCGGAGAAGTTTCCTTTGGAGTCCACCACACGGACTCGAATGCTGCCCATTTCGGACTCTTCGTGGTCCAGTGGTTTGGTCAAAAAGACTTCGGCGTCAACGATAGTAGCGAAATCGTTATACTCGTCTCCATCGCCGCTGGCCAACTCGAAGGCGAGCGTTTCGAACATGTCGAGATCGTCGGCGGATAATTCTCCTAGCAGCGTTTGCGGTGCTGCGTTTTCCTCAACGATTGCGGGTGCAAGTGTCAGGTTGGTTGGCGTGTACTCCAACTGGCCCGTGTTGCCTGCGATTCGGAATTCATAATCGGCGCTGGCTCCGAAAGAGGTTGTATGGACAAGTAGTGCGAGTTGCTCCGTTTCTTCTGCAATGAAGAAACTGGTGTCCTCGTTTTTAACGAAGGTGACTATCGAGTCGCCAAAAACATCGGTGATTTGGTAATTTGTACTACCGGAGAAGGTAATGTCGACTTCGTCGCCGCTGCGGACAGCAAACGGATGGATGTTAAACGATCTACGCGGGACAGTCCCGTTTTGAAGCTCGTCGTTTTCAACAGCAAAGTCGCGTTCGGTGAAGAGGATTGAATCTGCAAGCGAGGGCCGAATTAATGTTCGCATGGAGAGCATTTCACCGCGATTGAACGTGCCACGCTGCAAGAGAATTTTGTATTGGCCGGTCTGCTCTGTTGGAATGGAAGAGAAGTTACCATTGAGTGATTCTGATACTTTGGATCCATCTGGGGCGAAGAGAGCAAACTCCCATTGTCTAGAATTGTAAGCGTTCAGCGTTATTTCACCGGGGACTTCGGCGTCCCAGGTGATGACTGAAAAGTCGTCTTCAGCCACCGTGGTTTGGATTTCTTGTCCGCTTACGATATGCCGATCGTTCTCTTGGTATGCGAGTAGTTCACTTCCTGAGTCGAAAAAATGGAGGTCGAAGTCGAGACCATCTCCACGGAACCAGTCGGATACACGAATTGTAAATGATCCCGACTCTTGCGCGATATATTCGATTTGAGCCTCATCGC
The DNA here is from genome assembly GCA_039030255.1 of Planctomycetota bacterium. Classification (GTDB taxonomy): domain Bacteria; phylum Planctomycetota; class Planctomycetia; order Pirellulales; family Pirellulaceae; genus Aureliella. The sequence continues at coordinate 18,016 of JBCCEO010000001.1, forward strand.
TGCCACTATCTTGTGTCAGCACCTGACCGCCGGATCCTAAGAGTGCGATAGCGGCACCAGTCGTTTCATTGGCTCGAACTAGAATATTCAGCTGCGAACCTGCCTCAGCCGTGATTTGGTAATTCTGGATTTCGTCGAGTGCAAGAAAGTCAGAGACTTGCTGTCCGCTGACTAGAGTTGCCAAGAGCCTGCGGTCTTCGAGTTGTTCGAAATGCGGCGTGAAATGTGATCTTGACAATTGCGGCGAGCTTACGAATCGATCTCTGGGATTTTTTTCGTAGAAGAACATGTTTTTGCTACCCGTGACCCTCACCACAGAGCAACGAACCTTTCTGATCCTAACTAATCGTCGTTGCCGGGTAAAGAAGAAAATAAGTTGACTGCTTGTCAGTCATTTAACTTGGGGTCTATTCGTAGAGCAGGAATTCGCTCACTTCCGCGAGAAAGTTGGTTTGTGGAGGGGATAAGTGTGAGTTTATTGTTAGATTATCGTCCTCAGCCTTGATTTCTGAGGCTTCGAATGAAGTTTTCAACTGTTCGCTGCCCGAAAGAATGTCGATGGGCATTTTCTTGGTTTCGTATTCGTAGGGCGGTGGGAGCCAACGGAATTCATTTGGCCAGAGCTGCTTCACGGTTAAGAGTGCCGCAACGGTCAGTTCGTAGCTGCGCAGCGCGGCTGGATCGGAAACATAGAACGCGACGCCACCACAGCTTTGGTTCTTCCATTTGTCAAAGGTCGGTTCAAATCGAGTCGGCAGGATTTTGACTCCGGGCAAGTTTAGCTTGGCAAGCTCAGCGGCCAAAAGTTCTGGTTCGATGAAGGGCGCGCCAAAGACTTCAAACGGACGCGTGGTACCACGACCTTCGGAGAGGTTGGTGCCTTCGAGCAATACCATCCCAGGATAGAGTAGTGCCGTGGTCGGCGTTGGCATATTGGGTGAGGGAGGGATCCAGTGCAAACCGGTGTCACGCCAAAGCATTTCCCGGCTCCAGCCACTCGTCGTGACGATGTCCAGGGAAACACCCAAATCTTGGGCGGAATTTGCCCAAGCTGCAAACTCTCCGATGGTCAAGCCGTGCCGCATCGGAATTTCATACCGTCCTACGAAGCTGCGAAAGTCCTTTTGCAGAATCGGTCCTTCCGTGATTTGACCCCCTAGAGGATTGGGGCGGTCCAGCACCAGGACTTCGACGCCTTGTTTGCCGCAGACTTCCAGGCAGTAGCTCAAGGTCCATAAGTAGGTGTAAACTCTTGTTCCAGCGTCCTGCAGATCGACCAAGAGACAATCCAGCCCGGCGAGCATTTCTTCGGTGGGCCAGCGAACGTCGCCGTACAAGCTGTAAACCGGAATGTTACGGCCCTGGTCGAGCGAGTCGCCTGTCTCGATCATGTTGGCTTGTTGCTCGCCCCAGATGCCATGCTGAGGAGAAAACAGAGCTTTCAGTTGACCGGGATATGCCGCGTTAAGTACGTCGAAGCTGTAATGCAGATCGGATGTCACGGAGGCTTGGTGTGCCAGGACTCCGAACTTTTTGCCTTGCAGTTTATTGGGAAAATCTTGCAGCAGCCGATCAATTCCAAGCTGGATAGGCATCATCAATTCTCCCTGCTGGAAAGACTGTCCGCCGCAAGGAGTACGGCTCCTGAAACCGGGTCGTCTACTAGTTGCATCGTAGGTTGCAGCTGTTGAAATTTGTTTTTCCTGCGCACTTCGTATTCCAGTCGGTAACGCATAGTTTCCGAGTGGCCGAGGATTCCGCCAGCCATGGCGAGAGGGAAAGGATCTTGCCCAATGTTTAGCCGACTGGCTGCATCTTTGATCATCGAAGCGAGTTGCCAAGCGGCCGCATGCAGGACTTCGTAGGTTTCATCGTTGCATTGGAGGTTATGCTCGATGACTACTTTGGCGTAATCCGCCAATTCACGGCGGCTTAAGCCTTGCAGCTTCGGGATGATTTCTGAAAACTCTGTGACGCCGAAGTACCTCAAGGCGATAGCGTGAAGCTTTGGGTGGGAAGTTCTCTGATCCGCGTGAAGGCTCGCGTAGCGAAGTGCTTGCATCGCAATTTTGTAGCCACTTCCTTCATCGCTAAACAGCGGGCCCCAGCCTCCGCAGCGAATGCGCGTCCCGTCGGCCGCACGCGCGACGACGATGGAGCCCGTTCCTGAGATGACCGCGATTGCTAGACCATCGCGCGAGCAATGCCTTAGAATGGGTTCGACATCGTCGGTAATGCGAATCTTGCTCGCAAAGGAGTTCTCTTCTGTCCAAGCTTGCCACTGCTTCAGAATGCTTTCACGTCCCGTCCCAGCGAGCGATAAGCATGCAGCATCCAGTTGAAATTTCCGGTCGATTTTTTCTCGCGCCGCATGAAGCGCAGTTGCAACCGCGGTGTTTACGTTCGCTTTTGCTTCGGGCGCTGTTATTAAGTTGCCAGGACCGGCACTGACACGCGCGAGCTCCATGAAATCCGATATTTGTAATTGCTCGTGGGGTTCGGTTTCGAGCTTGGCAATGACTGCTTGTGTCTTCGAGCCGCCACCGTCGACGCCCAGCAGAAAGCGCGTTGAACCACTTTTAGAATCCTCGGGCATGGCTACTTTCCGTTCTTCAAAGATTCAAGAACGCAACGAAGATGCCCGCCAGCTTGTAGGAGCAAATCTCGTGCTTCGCTGGGGGAGCAGTCGGCCAAATGTGCTACTACGGCTGTCTTGAGTTCACCGTCGCAGCGCGACAAGAGGGAAACGGCCGGGGCAGGATCTAAGCCCGTTAGTTCTGATACAATGCGTTGCGTCCGATCGATGAGTTTGGAATTGGTGGCACGTAGGTCGACCATCAGGTTGCCAAGAGTCTTGCCGATCAAGACCATGGCTCCTGTGGTCAGAGTGTTGAGGATAAGTTTGGTGGCGGTGCCGGCTTTTAGTCGCGTGGAACCACTGACAACTTCGGGACCGACGACGGCGGTGATGGCAATGTCGCTTTGTTGCTCGAGTTCACATCCAGCATTGCAGCTGATTCCAATCGTCGTGCACTGCAGAGACTTCGCGTACTCGACGGCACCTAAAACATAGGGCGTGCGTCCGCTGGTGGCGATTCCGACTAGCACATCATTGGAAGCGAGGTCGGTGGCCTGCACGTCCTCCCTCCCCTGTTCTGCCGAGTCTTCAGCGCCTTCGATGGCTCGGGTCAGAGCAGTTTGGCCACCCGCGATGATCCCGACAACCTGGCTTGGATCGGAGTTGAAGGTCGGTGGACATTCGGATGCATCGAGTACGCCAAGCCGCCCGGAAGTGCCTGCGCCGATGTAGATCAACCGGCCCCCAGCTCGGAATGCCGCGGCTACTGCTTCGACGGCTCGGGCGAGTTCTTTTGCGACACCCCCGACGGCGGTTAGCGCGTTTTGATCTTCGGAGTTCATCAGGCGAACGATCTCGACGGCGGACATGCTATCAAGGTGAGTTGAAGCTGGATTGCGCTGTTCCGTGGTGCGCTGATTTGAGGTGCGAAAGGACAATTCAATTCTCAGGCTGCAGGATGTGAAGTGCGGGTGGAATGTCAGTTTCGCCTTTTGCTTGGCGAAAGCAAGCGGTCGCCGCCTTCGGCTCGCCGTTATGCGATTTGATTGGAATCGTATTCGTACTCAGGGCGTAGCCCGGTACTCGTACTCCTACTCGAATAGGCTCTGTAGGTGCGAGCAGGTAACTCGCGACGACGAGGGCTGCGTGGTATGGGGGAAGATCAGAATCGATAACGAGTACGAGTACGAGGAGGAGGAGGAGAGGAGACGAAGAGCAAGAGCAAGAGGAAGAGAAGAACCGCCTTCGGCTCGCCGATAAACGATTTTGCGGCGGCCCGTTTAAATTTTGCGATAGTTGTGGTGGGGATGAAAAGAAGGACAATGGAGCGACAGTAGAGAACTAGCCATCGCTCCGAGTATCCGTCTTGAACCTTCCGATTGAACCCTTCGACTTGGTCGTTTTCCTTGTCTACCTAGGCTTGGTCATGGCTTTGGGAATGTGGGTTGGTAAGGGAGCCAAAGATCTCTCTTCCTATTTGCTCGGTGATCGCCAGTTGCCTTGGTGGGCCATCCTGGGATCGATCGTGGCGACTGAGACGAGCACGGTTACTTTTCTTAGCGTGCCGGGCATTGTGTTTGCCGAAGGCGGCAACATGACCTTTTTGCAATTGTCCTTGGGCTACATCCTCGGTCGCATCTTAGTTTCGCTCTTGTTGCTACCTGGATACTTTCAAGGCAAGATTTTTTCTGCCTATGAGTTGCTGGAAAAGCACTTTGGAGTTGAGACCAAACGAGTGGCTTCAGTCATTTTTCTGCTGGCAAGGAACTTTGGCGATGCGTTGCGGCTGTTTCTCACAGCTTTGGTTCTCGAAGCCATGTTCGACTTGTCGCTCGGATGGAGCATTGTGATTATTGGTGTGTTGACGATTGCTTACACCTTAGTGGGTGGAATGAAAGCCGTTATTTGGAACGACTGTCTGCAACTATTGGTTTACATGTTGGGCGGAGTTCTCATCGCCTTTATCATCGCTGGGCGCTTGCCTGAAGGCTGGAGTGGGATCGTTTCCTTTGGCCAGGAAACGGGAAGATTGCAGGTATTGGATTTTGAGTGGGATTGGACTGAGCCCTATACCTTTTGGGCTGGCTTAATTGGCGGTGTTTTTCTGGCGGTCGGAACACACGGCGTGGACCAGATGTTGGTGCAGCGATACCTCGCGGCCAAATCGCGCCATCATGCTTCGGCCGCGCTGATCACCAGCGGTTTTGTAGTTGCCCTGCAATTCGCGTTCTTTTTGTTCTTAGGCGTGGCCTTGGCCGCTTATTATCATCAGCCGCAATTCGCGGAGGTCGATTTCAGTGAGTGGTCTGGAGACAAAGCACTTGCGACTTTTATCGTGGAAGAGCTTCCTGGTGGAATTGGCCTGATAGGATTTATCCTGGCCGGTGTATTTGCCGCCGCAATGTCAACGCTATCTAGTTCCTTGAATTCGTCGGCGACAGTCGTAGTCAACGATTTCTTCAAGGCAAAGGAAGACGCCCCAGAAGAAATGTTGTGGCAAAGTCGAGTTTGGACAGCCGTCTTCGGGGTAATCCAAATGGTGATCGCCTTCGCCGCATCCGGTGTGACGCGTAGTGTCGTCGACGAAGTTTTGGGCATCGCGGGCATGACAGTTGGATTGCTGCTAGGCTTATTTGCCTTATCGCGGATTTTTCCCACCTGTGGCCAGCGTGGCGCGATAGTCGGCCTGCTCGTTGCATCCTTGATTCTGATTTTTGTCCGATTTGTCATGCCGCCAGTGTATGGTTTAAGTATCGCTGGGACCTGGTACGCACTGATCGGTTCCACCAGTACCGTGCTCATCGCCTCCTTGGTTCATTATCGGTCGGTTTGGAAATAACCGCATGTTTATTCCGTTCGTGTCCGGCATCAAAACGACCACTTGTTAGAGCGTTATTGTAAAAATACTTTTTTAAAGATCACCATGAATCTTCCCAAATTAGCATTGATGCTCTCGCTTTGCATATATTCGTTATTTGCGGGGCAGCGTCCTGCAAGCGGCCAACACTTGCCGCGAGTCAAGCCGGAAGAAGTGGGCATGAGCTCCAAGCATTTAGAGCACATTGATGCGCTCGTTGCTCAGGGGATTGCTGAGAAGAAGATGCCGGGCTGCGTTATCGCTGCGGGGCATCGAGGCAAGCTCGTTTTTCTGAAGGCTTATGGCGATCGAAGGTTGCTTCCTGCCCCGGAGCCCATGCAGACAGACACTGTTTTCGACATGGCCTCGATCACCAAGCCCGTGGCAACAGCGACCAGCGTAATGGTGCTTTTGCAGCAAGGGAAAATACGTCTACGAGATCGCGTGGCCGATTTGATTCCTGCCTTTGGCGTGAATGGTAAAGACAATATCACCGTCGAGCAATTGCTCACGCACCAAGCTGGGCTGATTCCCGACAATGCCTTGAAAGATTATTTTGATGGCAAAGAAAAGGCTTTCGAGCGGATCTACGGCTTGTCGACTTACGTGGAGCCTGGCAGCAAGTTCGTTTACACCGATGTTGGCTTTCTGTTGCTGGCCGATCTGGTGGAGAAGCTAAGTGGGCAGAACGTGCATGAGTTTTCCCAGGAGCATATCTTCGGTCCGTTGCAAATGAAGGATACGGGCTATGTGCCGCGGGATGAACTCCGCGGGCGGGCGGCAGTGACCGAGCAGCGTAATGGAAACTGGATACAAGGAGTTGTTCACGATCCGCGAGCTTTCGAGCTGGACGGTATCGCTGGGCACGCCGGGTTGTTCTCGACGGCGGAGGATTTGGCCGTTTATGCTCAAATGATGCTGCAGGGCGGTAGCTACAAGGGCAGCCAGATTCTCAGTTCACGAACGGTCGAGCTAATGACGAGCGCCTATCCGGTTTCAAGCGGCATACGAGGACTTGGTTGGGACAAACGCACGGGCTATTCGTCGAATCGTGGTGAGGTTTTGACCGGTCGCGCCTTTGGGCACGGTGGCTTTACTGGCACCGTGTTGTGGATCGATCCTGGTCTGGACCTGTTCTATATTTTCCTGAGTAATCGAGTGCATCCAAACGGCAAGGGTTCCGTTAATCACTTGGCGGGTCGCATTGGAACGGTCATCGCGTCCGCGATCCAAAACCCGACGGCAATTCAGTCCCAGCCTGTTCCGCAGCCGGGGACTGGTCAAACCGGTAACTGCAAGACAGGCTTGGACGTTTTGAAGCAGGCGGGATTCGCAGAGCTTCAGGGCAAGCGAGTCGGTTTGATTACCAATCACACGGGGCTCGACGCACGAGGCGAGTGGATCGTTCCGATTTTTCATCGCGCGGACAACGTCGACTTGCGGGCTTTGTTCAGCCCCGAGCATGGTATCCAAGGGATGCTCGATATTCCGGAGATTGGCGATTCGCAGGACGCGCAAACGGGACTCAAAATACATAGCCTTTATGGAGCATCGCGCAAGCCCTCGGCGGAGCAACTACAAGGGCTTGATTGTTTGGTGTTCGATATTCAGGATATCGGAACAAGGTTTTACACCTACATTTCGACTATGGGGCTTGCGATGCAAGCGGCCGAAGCGCAGGGCATTGAGTTTATTGTGCTTGATCGTCCTAATCCGATTGGAGGACAAGTCGTGTCAGGTCCCATGATCGACGACGACAAACATTCCTTTGTTGGATTTCATTCTTTGCCGGTGCGGCATGGCATGACGGTGGGCGAGTTGGCAAAGATGTTTCAAGCCGAGATGGGATTGGAGAAGCTCAAGTTGACCGTGGTTCCCGTTAAGGGTTGGCAACGTGGGCAGCTTTTGGATCAAACCGGTTTGCTCTGGACGAATCCTTCGCCCAACATGCGGAACTTGAATCAAGCTTTGTTGTATCCTGGTGTTGGCCTGCTGGAGACAACCAACCTGTCTGTCGGGCGCGGGACGGATACACCTTTTGAGATTTTCGGAGCTCCCTGGATGGATGCTCGGGTTTTGGCCAAGCGTTTGAATGATTTGCGGTTGCCTGGTGTGACTTTCGTTCCACGTAAGTTTGTTCCTGAGTCGAGCGTCTACGCCAAGGAGAATTGTGAAGGTGTCAATATCTTGATCACCGACCGCGCCGCGTTGCGACCGCTGGAGACTGGACTGGCCATCGCGACGACTTTGCGAGCCGAGTACCCCGAGGCATGGAAAGTGGACCGATACTTACGATTGCTGGGCAATCAGAAAGTTCTGGATGCGATCAAGTCTGGAGCAGGATTCGAAACTATTCTGAAATCTTGCCAGAAGCCCCTAGAGGCATTTCGCAGCCGACGCGAAAAGTTTCTACTTTACTGATCCTGGCCGAACTGGAGATCTGCATTTTCAGCGGCCGCCCGTGGCTTGGACTCTGCCCAGGAATCTGAATCCATCACCCTTCTCCGCTCGATTACTGAAGCGTAGGAAATCTATTCTGTGTCGCTGAATGTTGCTGAGATTTTAGGTCCGAAAGGCAGTATTGCCCGACGGTTGCCGCACTACGAAATGCGGCCTCAGCAGTTGGAACTTGCCGAGGCCGTGCATCATGCCCTGCAGAGCGAAAAGCACTTGGTTGCAGAGGCGGGGACGGGAGTCGGAAAGAGCTTTGCTTACTTGGTGCCCGCGATTTTGCATGCGACTGCCGATCAAGAGGAAGAGCCAGAGGTCTTTGACGAGGAGGAAGATGCACCGTCACGAAGTGTGGTGGTCTCGACGCACACGATCAGTTTGCAAGAGCAGCTGATCGATAAGGACTTGCCCTTGCTGAATAGCGTCATACCGCGCGAGTTCTCTTCAGTGCTGGTCAAAGGTCGTGGGAATTACATTAGCTTGCGTCGCTATGAGACAGCGCTTTCGCGGGCAACCAGTTTGTTTGCCGAGAACGAGCACGATCAACTCCAGCAATTGAAGTCTTGGCTCAAGACGACGCCCGATGGCTCCTTGAGTTCCCTGCCCTTTCGGCCATTGGGATCCATGTGGGATGAAGTTGCCAGTGATACGAGCAATTGTTTGGGGCGGAAGTGCAAACGCTACAACGACTGCTATTACTATATGGCTCGACGTCGCATTCAAGGCGCTCAGATCCTGGTGGTCAATCATGCTTTGTTTTTTACGGACCTAGCGATTCGCAACGAGTTAGGATTTGGGCTGATTCCGGATTACTCCGCTGCGATTTTGGACGAATGCCATACGATCGAATCGGTGGCCAGCTCGCACTTAGGGATAAAAGTTACCAATAGTCAGGTGCAATATACGCTCAACAAGCTTTACAACCCACACACGGGCAAGGGCTTGTTTGCCGCCTTGGGCATGGACCGTATGGTGGATTTGGTCGACAAGGCACACAAGCGTATCGACACCATGGTATTCGACTTGGACGAATACATGGGGCCTACTTCAGCAAACAAGCGAGTGCTCGAGAAGGAAGTAGTGCCAAATCTACTTTCTGAAGTCTTGGCCCAGATTCATGAGAAGTTGACCGAGTTGGCTGATACGTCGGAGGACGCTTCTCGCCGGCAGGATTTGATGTCTGCTGCCGGTAGATTGGATTCGCTGAGTTCGAACGTGCGCAGCTGGCTCAAGCAGGATGACGGAGATTACGTTTATTGGCTAGAGCGTGTGAACATGCGTCGCGGTGGGACAAGGATGGAAATGCACGCCGCGCCGGTGGATATTTCACATCGAATGCGAGAATCGCTGTTTCAGCAAGTGCCTAGTGTAATCATGGCGAGTGCCACAGTTTCGACGGGCCGTGAAGGCGGTTTTGAGTTCTTCCAATCACGCGTTGGTGCTAGTGGCAGTCTGACCACGCAGCTTGGCAGTCCCTTCAACTACCGAGAGCAGGCAGAGTTAGTTGTGGTTTCCGATATGCCAGATCCTTCCTCTCAGCGCGCCGAGTACGATAAGCTAATGCCCGAAATGATTCGGCGCTATTTGGAACGAACCAGTGGTCACGCTTTCGTGCTGTTTACTAGTTACGGAGCCTTGCGCTCAGCGGCCAATCAAATGCAACGCTGGTTCGCCGATCAAGGACTAACGCTGTACAGTCAAGGCGACGGCTTGCCGCGGGGCCAGCTGTTGGAGCAGTTTCGAAAGAATCCCAAAGGCGCACTCTTCGGGACGGATAGTTTTTGGCAAGGAGTCGACGTGCCGGGAGACGCTTTGCAGAACGTGATCATTACCAAGTTGCCTTTTAGCGTGCCCGATCATCCGTTGCTTCAGTCGCGGTTAGACGCCATACGCGACGCGGGTGGCAATCCTTTTATGGATTATCAAGTACCTGAAGCGGTAATTAAACTTCGGCAGGGCTTCGGACGCCTGATACGTACGGCGAAGGATAAAGGTATCGTCGTGATTTTGGATTCCAGAGTGAAGACCAAACGCTATGGTCGACTTTTCCTGAACGGATTGCCGGAGACCAAGGTTGCTTGGGAGTCCGTGCATGGAGATTTCGAGCCAGCCGAATTCACGTAGCTTAGCTGGCTTGTTGGGGCCGATTGACGGTTCGATATACTGGCCAATTGCTTATCGGCGGCGCCGGACGAAGATACTGCCGCGATATCCCTTGGTATTCCAGGAACCGCTCATCGAATGACCATAGCTGCGCAAGTTCATTTTGTATTCGCCCATCGGGCCTAGCTTTTTGCTGGAGTAGATTTGATTGCCGTGCTGGATGACATCGGCTCGGTAGAAGTAAGGGATGATCAGCGCGAAACGTCCGGAGAAGCGCCCCTTGTAGGTATTCGGACCGGTTTTTTGGAGCTTTATACGCAGGGCTCCGCCGTGTTCGGGCAGTCGCTTGGTTGCGTCGGCCGTCCATTTGCCTCGCCAAACGCCGCTCAAATCCTGGCCCCGCGCCGATGGCTGGCAGAAAGTGAAGCTGACGAGCACGGCAAGTACAGCAAGAAGAGGTAGAAAGTTTCTCACGTTGGAAATCCTGGGATGTTTGTTTTTAAGTATTTCGTTTTTAGATCGAAATAGGTTTGCAAAACATGCAACTTACTCTCCTTGGGGAGAGTCGCGAGTAATGCGAGCGGAGAGGGGCGGATTTGCGCTTCCCTGCCGCCGACCGCGAAGCACGTGGCCCGGTCAGACCCGTTCGGGCGAGCAAGAAATCCTTGCTGGGGCGTCGGGCTAGTATTCATTATAGTTTTGGCCGATGGAAACTCGTTGGAAATCCGAATCTGTAGATTCACCAGGATCGACGACTGCAAGTTGAAGCCAGATTGGAGCAAATGGGGCGGTTTTTCCGGCCATAATTGGGCAAAACTTGACGAGTCCCGGTTACTCGAACTAGTCTTAAACAGGAATTCTCCACTCTCATCACAATCAGTGTCCCCCAAGGATCGAACTATGTGGCCCTACATCTGGATTGGTTTCATGCTTGCTCTGGTCATCTCGATGATTGTTGCGGGGGTGCGCGAGGCTGGGGCACGAAAGAAGGCGATGGCCAACATGGAGCCTCAACCATTGGATATGGGGCAAGGTGCGGCACAACCTGCTCCTAGTGGACCTGTGGATGCCTTTGGAAACCCAGTGGATAGCTTCGGGACGGGTGGTGATGACTTCGGAGGTTTTGACGATAACGCGTTCAAATAAGCCGCGTTTTAAGTCGCCGCTATGGAATCCAAGCCGTCAAATGATCTAGGCTCGAGATTCTGAGTGAAAAAGGTCCTACCCGATTCTTGCAATCGATCCTATACTGGCCGAAATTTTGTACGGTTAGCGTGATCGATCTCTTGGGGAGTACTGTTTTTGATGAAGGTGGCCAAACCCGCTCTGCTTGCTCTTGAAGACGGTTCTGTTTTTCGCGGCTACAGCATTGGTGCTGAAGGCGAAACGCTGGGTGAAGTTGTCTTTAATACTTCGATGACCGGTTACCAAGAAATCTTGACCGACCCGAGTTACTGCGGTCAGATAGTTACAATGACTTACACTGAGATTGGTAACTATGGTACCAATCCCGAGGATACCGAAAGTGAGCATCCTCAAGTGGCTGGTTTTATTGTGCGGAACGATAGTCGCATTGCCAGCAACTTTAGGTCGGAAGAAGAATTCACGGCTTATCTTAAGAAGCACAATATCGTGGCCCTAGCCGGTATCGATACGCGGGCTTTGGTGCGTCATATTCGTAGCGAAGGTGCGATGAAGGGTGTGCTTTCGACCCAGGACTTGAACGACGATTCCTTGGTTCGGAAGGCTAAGGAAAGTCCTGGTTTGGTAGGCCGCGATTTAGTGCGCGAAGTCATTCCTGAGAGAGCTCGCGAGTGGAACGTGCGTTTGTGGGAGCTCGAAGAAGAGCGACAGCGTGATCGTACCGAGACCGGCAAGCACATCGTTTGCTTGGACTTCGGGATGAAATGGAATATCGCGCGCCATCTCTTCGAACTGGGCAACAAAGTTACTATTCTGCCTGGTACAGCGAGCGCCGAAGAAGTTCTCGAACTGAATCCGGATGGAATCTTTCTGTCCAATGGACCTGGTGATCCCGAGCCGCTGGAATATGCGATTGAGACCATTCGGCAGTTGGTTGGGAAACGTCCTATCTTTGGAATTTGCTTGGGGCACCAATTGCTAAGTTTGGCGGCTGGAGCGAAGACATTTAAACTCAAGTTTGGCCATCGCGGGAGCAATCAACCGGTTCACAACTTGGATTCAGGTCGTGTTGAAATCAGTTCGCAGAATCACGGGTTTGCCGTGGAAGAAGATACGCTACCAGATTGTTTAACGATTACGCATCGCAATTTGAACGACAACACCATTGCTGGTGTGAGGCACAATTCGGCTCCGGCCTTTAGCGTCCAGTATCACCCTGAGGCATCTGCGGGGCCGCACGACAGTCGATACCTGTTCGAGCAATTTCAGGCCTTGATCGAGTCGAGTCTCCAGACGGCTTAGAATTCGTACCAGCGCCCAGTAGCGCCAGGATAATCCTGATTTTTGCCCTAGTTTCATGTCTAATCCGCGCAACCGTCTTCCGGTTGTCACGGTAGCATGCGAATTTGGCGATGGATTTCCCTGTTCTAGCCGGCAATGCCGCCCTTGACCAAGAATTGTTGGTCCTTTGTCCACAACTGTGCCTCGACTAGCTCAAAGGCTGTTATTCGGCGGACCGTCGATCCAATTCTGCGAATTTCAGTTTTTTCTGTCCGCCAACTGATTCTTTTTTGCAATGCCTTACTTGGGTAAGCTCTAGGTGCATTTTGGCTTGGGAAAGAATGCTCCTGGATTGCCTTCTAATAGCCTTCAGAATTTCGTTTGAAAGGATGACTTGATGTCCTGGGAAGATGCCTTTGCTCCTGTCGATGAAGAAGCGCGAAAGCGATTTGAGCAAGATGTTGCCAGCGGTTCCGAGGTTCGGATAAGTGAGTATCTGCCCGAGCGCGGAAGTAAGTTGTATGCAGGAACGCTCGAAGAACTGGTGATGATCGAAATGGGGCATCGCTGGGCCACCGCGGGCGATTCTGGCCAGCAGCCACCGCTGATCGAAAGCTATTTGACCGAGTATCCCGATCTCAAGGAGTCGGAATCCATTGGAAGATTGCTTGAGGAGGAACTTCAAGTCCGACTGCGTTACGATTCGATGCCGCCGCTGGAGGAATACGAGCAACGCTTTCCAGAAATTGACTTGAGCGATACCTTCCGCAAGTTGGCCTTGGATACCTTGGCCGAAGAAACGGACCAAGATGAATCTGAGACTCAGGAGTTTCATCCAGAGAATCGCTACTCAAGAGTTGAAAAGCATGCATCGGGTGGGATGGGGATCGTGTACCGCGCCATCGACGAGCAGATTGGTCGCGAAGTCGCCTTAAAGCATTTGCGGTTTAATGCGTCCGAGGATCATGAATCCTACACGCGTTTTGTCAACGAAGCTAAGTTGGCAGGTGCTTTGGAGCATCCGGGAATTGTCCCCGTCTACGAGCTTGGGCAAAGTGAAGACGGCTCTCCCTTTTACGCGATGAAGCTCGTTGAGGGTGGAACGTTGGAAGACTTGATTCATGAGGTACATCAGTCCGATCCAGATACGCGTTTGCGGGAACTATTAAGCGTCCTAGTCTCAGTTGCAAACACAATTGCTTTTGCGCATGATCGCGGTGTCATTCACCGCGACATCAAGCCTGCCAACATCGTGGTCGGTAAGTTTGGCGAAACGGTTATTCTTGATTGGGGTCTCGCCAAGCAGGTCAATTCTCGTGAGTTGGCCCGGGGAACCGAGCAGCCCGACTCGCAGTCGAAAGACTCACAGCCGGATATGCAGCTCACACAAATCGGTACGATTCTGGGTACTCCAGCTTATATGGCGCCAGAGCAGGCCGAGGGGAAAACGGAAAAGATTGACCATAGGGCGGACATCTATGCTTTGGGCGCCGTGCTTTTTCAAATGCTGGCAGGGCGACCTTCGATTGAGACTCAAGCCGAGTTCGATCGGCTGCGATTCGGGAAAAGGCTCAAGCCTCCTTCAATCCATCGCAAGGTTCCGCGTGCGTTGGAAGCCATCTGTCTGCGAGCTATGCAACTTGATCCTACATCGCGTTACGATTCGGCAATTGAATTCGCCAAAGACGTGGATCGCTACTTGGCCGATGAACCTGTCAGCACATACAAAGATCCATTTACAACGCGATTAGGAAGATGGGCGCGTAAACACAAGAGCCTTGTTGCCACAAGCATCGCCATGATGATCGCCATCGCGGTTGCTTCGGTGGCAATCGCATTTGAGCGACAAGCGAGAGAGGAGGAGCGCAAGCGCAAGATTGCAACGACGCAGGCCGTGATGGACAGCAATGTCGAAGCGGCCGAGAACGAGATTCGTGAAGGCAGGTTTGAAAATGGCTTGTTGTATTTGAGCAAGGCCATCGAAATTGTCGAGAAAGATGCTTCCTTCTCCGAACCGCTGCAAGAGCTCCGCATGAAGTACGATGCTGCGGAACGCTTAAAGCGTTTTCAAGAACTTTGCGACCGCGCGGAAGTCTTGGCCTGGGATGAGCAGGACGATGACATGATTGTGTTGCTCCAAAATGCACTCCACATGCTGAACGTTTTCGAGCATCGCGATTGGTGGAATCATCTCACCGGTTTTGAGCTAAAGCCGGAGATCGAGGACCAATTGCGTAATAGGGTTTATCGTGAACTTTGTATGCTAGTTGGGATTCAGCTCAAAAAAGTCGCCGTTGAGATTGGTAGTGCTGACGTCTTGATGGCTGGTGGCAACGAGCGATCGAATCGCGAGTTTGAACGTGCCCTGGTACCTATGAACGCGGCCAAGAGATTTCGCCCTGGAATAGGCCTCGATTTTGCCACAACATTTTATGAGCAACAGAAGGCACCTGGATTTATCAATAATGGCCGACTCGTAGCGGCAACTCTGGAGATCTTGAACTATGAAACGTTCTTGAATCCTACGGACAGATTCTTTGTGGGGCTTTGTCTTGTCTTTTATGTAGATACGTTGTCTTGGGGTGGAGAAGAGGAACATTCGATCGTTTCTCTCACTTCCAATTCACTGAAAATGATGGAAGGCGTTTTAGGTTTAGAAAGCGCTCAAGATGCAGCCCTCGGGCACTTGAGATCTGCTTCGGTTGCCGAGCCATTTCACTTTTGGACTTTATTCACCCACGCATGGGCCGCGGAACACAAAGGCCTCTATAACGAGGCCATTGCGATCTATACCGGATGTTTAGCGCAGAAACCTAGCGAATCACGATCGTATTTGAATCGGTCTCATGACTATATGAAACTCGCAGAGTTCACTGAAGGCGGTGAGCGTAGCCGGAATCGCCGGCAGGCAATGCAGGACATCCAACGGGGTATCCATCTCTCGCCAGGATTCATCGATTTGTATCGTTGGCGCTGGGATTATGAGTTCTCTTATGAAGGATCAGGGACTCCACTGAGCGGTGCACTGGCCTGCCTTGATGCCATGAAGCATGAAGCGCCTTCCGGCGATCTTGAACACAACGCGTTTTTGCGTGGCTTTCGAGCGAATTACGTCAGTAACTATGTTTATCGAACCAATCAGTTTATCGAAGCACAACCCGAGCTGCAGGAAGTTTGGCTCGCCAGCGCTTTCGCGTATCTGCTGCAGGGCGATCTTGAAAAGGCCAAGGCAAGTCTTAAGGAGGCTCAGAAGCGTCTGGCGTTCGAGTCCATCGATGATCACCTAATCCAAGGGCAAATTGCATTGATGGAAGAAGATTGGTCCGCCGCGCGAAGGAGTTTCACGCAGGCATTGGAGCTTGAAGAGTCCGAATATCTGGCTCACCGCGGTCTGGCGATTGTAACTGAGAATACGAAGTCTTCAGGGGAGGCTTTGGAAGCCTTTTTGGCGCTTCGGAAGCGCGCCTTGAATGCTTGGCAGGAGGCAGAGTCTCTGATGCATATTTCCGATCATAGTGTCGCCATCGGTGCTCATGAGCAGGCCTTGGCGAGCGTGAAATCGATCATCGAAATACGGCCTTCCGACAATTGTCGCTATTTGCTGGATCGCCTAGAGCAGCGTGGCGAAAAGGACTTTCTAATACGGGTCAATGAGATTCTTGCGGAAAGATACATCCCACCGACACAGCCCTTGGCGCGCCCAGGCGAAGAGGCCGCGCTGATGAATGGCGGCTTTGAATTGTCGCTCGATCAATATTGGTTTCAAGGAGCAGAGCGAACGAGTGTTTGGGTCAATCAAGGCGGTTGCCAAGCTACTGCCAGATCGACTTTGGACTTCAAGCATGCAGGCAAATACTCGCTTCGCATTCAAAACGTTGCGTCTCCCCAGCCAGATCGACGGGGAAGTATGCAACAATCGTTCCCGACCGATGCCGGAAAAATTTATAAAATCAAGCTCTGGGCCCGTACTCGAAATGCAAAAGACAATACGCCTTCGGTGCATATTGGAAGTGGGAAAGATAAAGCGACGCAACGCATTCTTGCCATTCCAGCAGGTACTCTCGATTGGACCGAGTACGAAGGCGAGTTTGAAGCAGATTCCAATTTAAGCGTCCTTAAAATTGTTTCGGAGGACCAAGGCACGGTTTGGCTCGATGAGCTAAGGGTCGTACTTCAAGTCGACGCGGGAAAGAACTAGAATTGGAGAAGATTTTTTTCTTGGTTGCGTTGTTGGAAAAAGCATGATGCCCTTTTCGCGTGCGATGGTGACTCCCACATTGCATTTCGCAGGGACGTTCGGACGCTTCGAAAAGGGACGCGGTGATTGGATGGACGATAGCCAGTGGCTAGAGTTGGTACATGGTGTGCGTGACGGTGATTCGCGCTCTTGCCATGATTTCTGGAATCGCTTTGGGCCAATGATCGAACGAGTTGCAAAGCACAGGTTGTCTCCTGCGATGCAGCGTCGCGTCGGTCCCGAGAGCATATCTTTGTCCGTCTGTCGAAGCTTTTTTCGACGCGCTCAGGAAGGCAAGTTTGAGCTGGAGGACGAGGATGCGGTGTGGCGCCTGCTCTGTGCAATCACGGTCAACAAAACGCGTATGAAGGCCCGTTTTCATTTGAATCAGAAAAGAGGTCTTCAGGTAGAGTCTCGTCCAGAGAACTTTGAATCCCAATTTCCAGACTCTCAGCCTGATCCGGCTGACGAGGTGGAATTTAGCGATCAATTGGAGGTGCTGATGCAGAGTTTCAATCGAGAGGAAGCCTCGGTACTTGAAATGAAACTACAACGCTATACCCATGAAGAAATTGCAAAGAAATTAGATGTCTCGGAGCGGACGGTTCGCCGAATGAACAAACGCATCCAGGCCCGCTTGTCGTTCTTGCTCAATGAAAATCCCGGTTCGCACTGATTCGTATCCTATCGAATCTCAATTCCACCACACATTGGTCATTCATATGGTCTCTGAATCTATTGGCTACAAGAAAACGCTTGAGGGGCCGAAGTCGCCGCGCTATCTGATCGATTTTCAGCCCAAACACGTGCCGCATTATTTTACAGATATGCTCGTCATTGGAGGTGGTTTGGCCGGACTACGCGTGGCGAACGCGGCGGGCGAAGCGCACGCAATTGTAGTTACCAAGGATGAGATTCGTGAGAGCAACAGTAATTACGCCCAGGGTGGGATTGCAAGCGTTTGGGATCCAGAAGACTGTTTTGAAGACCATGTCGAAGACACCATGAAAGTGGGCGGTGACCTTTGCCATAGTTCGGTTGTGGACATGGTTGTTCGCGAGGCGCCGCAACGCGTGGAAGAACTGATGAAATGGGGCGCTCAGTTCGACGAACGCGAAGGCGAGCTTATCCTGGGCCGCGAAGGAGGTCACTCGCACGAACGAATTATTCACGCACTGGGCGATGCGACAGGAAAGGAAGTGATGCGCGCGGTGATTGCGCGGACGCGCAGGCAACCCAATGTGCAGATTTGGGAACGAGCGTTTACCATCGATCTGCTCTCCGATCAGGAGCGTTGTTATGGGGCGATCATTTCGCGCGACGGCGAACCTCCTGTTTTGGTGTGGGCCAAGCAAACCGTTCTGTGCACGGGCGGATGTGGTCAGGTCTATCGAGAGACGACGAATCCCCGCGTCGCCACGGGAGATGGTCATGCCATTGCCTTTCGAGCAGGCGCACGCTTGCGAGATATGGAGTTTATGCAATTCCATCCTACGGTTCTCTATATTGCGGGCAGTTCACGAACGCTGGTTACGGAGGCGATTCGCGGCGCGGGCGCGCGGCTGGTCGACTGCAATGACCGTCGTTTTATGGAAGACTACGATAGCAGGATTGAATTGGCGCCTCGCGATGTAGTGAGCCAATCGATCGTCAAGCAAATGGAGAAAACCAAGCATCACTGCGTGTACTTGTCGCTAAAACACATGGACGCGAAGAAGATCTACGAAGGCTTCCCAGGCTTCACTGCGGCTTGCGCTAAGTTTGGTTTGGATCCCGCCTCTGATCCAATTCCAGTTCGTCCCGGAGCACACTACATGATTGGTGGTGTTGAAGTCGATCTCGACGGCAGAACGACGTTGCCAGGCTTATGGGCGGCAGGAGAGGTTACGAGTTCTGGTTTGCACGGTGCGAATCGGTTGGCCTCAAACAGTCTGCTGGAGGGACTAGTGTTTGGCGCGAGAACGGGTGAATTGGCTGCCGCCGAGGCTTTGGCGACTGAAAATGACTACCGCGCGTTGCCTTTTGAGCATCATCGAACACAAAGTTTGGATGAGGAGCTGGACGTGGGTGATATTCGCAATGCGATGCAAAGCCTGATGTGGCGTTTAGTGGGGGTCGCGCGAGGCGGCGAGCGACTTGGAGAGGCTCTGAGCGATATTCGCGGCTATGCCAAGTATGTATTGCCGCACCGATTCAGCACTTCTGAAGGTTGGGAACTGCAGAACCTTTTGACCGTCTCGCATTTGATGGCCGCCGGTGCTCTGGAACGTGAAGAGTCGCGGGGCGTGCATATGCGAACAGATTTCCCAGGAACCGACAATTCAAATTGGCGGCAGCACTTGGCCTATCAATTTCAGCCTGCCTAAGCTCTATGTGCGGCATCCAGTAAGAGATCGAAGCAGACCTTGGGAATTCGTTGGATTCAGACCAATCTCAATTGCCAACTGTTATGGACTTCTGGGGCCTGAAATGCAAACATGGGGCCTCATTGACAGCAATTGTGATGAGTGCATCAGGCACGACCTTGGCGGCGTCCGGCCTCGAAACGGCAATCGTCTTTCTCCCCTTACCATCGAACGCCAGTGACCAGTCGGGATCTAATTCAATCTCAGTTGCAAACGCACCTTGCATTTCTGTATCCAGCGGAAGACCATGCTGGTTTGGTCGGGCAGATCATGGACGCGATTGGTGAGCCAGAGGCGCTAGAACCGCATCTAGAGCTAAACGATGAATCGCTCAACGAAGTCGATTGTCTGCTGATAACTTATGGTGATTCCATCGTGGGCGGCGAACAGCGACCGCTACAAAATCTGAAGTGGTTCTTGGATGGTCCTTGTCGGCAGCAGATCCCATGTGTTCATATCCTGCCTTTCTATCCTTTCAGTTCCGACGATGGCTTTTCCGTGATCGACTATGTCGCCGTCCGAGACGATCTTGGAACTTGGGACGATGTGGAGGAGATTGCGGAAGGGTACACCTTGATGGTGGATCTAGTTATCAACCATATTTCCTCGCAAAGTCGATGGTTCTACGAATTCTGTCATGGCCAACGACCGGGATATTTCATCGAGGCCTCGATTGATGATGATTTGAGTCAAGTAGTCCGTCCACGAGTAACACCTCTACTGCGGCCGACTGATACCACACTCGGCATGAAGCACGTTTGGTGCACATTTAGTCATGACCAAATCGACGTCAACTTTGCCAATCCGGAAGTGCTGATCGAGTATCTGAAGATTATCGCTTACTATCTTCAGCGTGGAGCGAGAATACTGCGGCTAGATGCGATTGGCTTTCTATGGAAGCGAACCGGCACGCCCTGTATCCATCTTCCCGAGACACATGAACTCGTGCGGCTATTCCGCAATGTTTGCGATTACTTGGCTCCGGGAACACAGCTTATCACCGAAACTAACGTCCCCAACCAAGAGAATTTGACGTATTTCGGGAATCGCAATGAGGCGCATGCGATTTACAACTTTAGCCTACCGCCACTATTGGTTCACGCATTGATCACCGGCGAATCTCGGCACTTGAAGCAGTGGATGATGAGCATGCCGCCCTCGCCTGAAGGCTGCTTCTACCTGAACTTCACCGCATCTCACGATGGAATAGGAATGCGGCCAGCAGAAGGGCTTTTGTCCAACCAAGAGCAGCTAGAGATGGTCGAGACCATGCGGAAGTTTGGCGGTCTTCTGTCGTCTCGTCAGACTCCCGACGGTACAGAACGAGTCTACGAGATCAACATTGCGCTGTTCGATGCGCTCAAAGGTACGGTCGCTGGAGCGGATGAATTTCAACATCAAAGGTTTTTGTGCTCACAGACGGTCATGATGGGTGTCGAGGGTATCCCAGCTTTTTATATCCATTCTCTGCTGGCAACTCCAAACGATTATGCGGGCGTTCGGACAACAGGGAGGAATCGCTCGATCAATCGGCACCGTTGGGACATTGACGAGCTCAAGAGTGTTCTGGACGACGCCGACAGCGATCAGTCGCAAGTACTCAACGAGATGCTTCGCCGCATGGGAATTCGATCGCGCCAAGCGGCATTTCATCCGAACGCGACACAGTTTACACTTCAATTGAGCGAAGAATACTTCGCGTTCTGGCGGCAAAGTCGAGATCGATCGCAGAGTATTTTTGCGATCCACAATTTGACAAATAAGCCGCAGCCGCTTCGTCTCAGTGATCTCAATCTGATTTCCATTGATCGTTGGTGGGACCTGCTTTCAGATCAAGTCTTTGAAGATCTGTCTGCAGAAATCGAAGTCCTACCCTATCAGTGCTTGTGGGTTTCTAATCAAGATGGTTAAGCATTCCATTTAAAGGTACAGTGAGCAGGATGAGCAATCCAATCAAAATCAGTTACATTGAATTTCCCGGCGACGACCTCGCAGCCATTGAGGAGTTTTACACGAAGACTTTCGGCTGGACCTTTACTCAGTATGGGCCCGAATACAGCTCCTTTGAGGACGGCCAATTGTCCGGCGGCTTTTACAAAACCGAAGCAAAGTCTTCGGCTGAATTGGGTGCTCCGCTCATTGTGTTATACAGTGAAGAGCTGGAGGCGAGTGAGGCAAGCGTCAAAGAAAATGGCGGAAGAATTTGCAAGGAAATATTCTCTTTTCCCGGCGGTCGACGCTTTCAATTCCTCGACCCACACGGCAATGAGTTAGCCATTTGGTCGGACAAGTAATCTCCCGCAGCGATCCTTTGTCGGGTAGCGAGCTTATTGATTATCTGCGTGGGTGGCGTCGAGAATCATCTCATAAGCCTCCGGCAATGCGCTGGTCACACGGGACCAGGATGGGCTAAACGGTGGTTCGGCTCCACCCGCCAGGAATTCGTCGCCGGCTGCGATAAGAATCCGACCGAAGAGCTCTACGATGCCCGCTTCTTTATGTCGATCGACGGACAGCCCACTCATCACTGCATCGTTGCAGTAGTGGTCGATCATATCGAGTGCGGTCCGATAGTAGCAGGCCTTTAATGTTCGGAAGAGGCCCGGAGTAAACACAATGCCCTCGATGGCCAGTTTTCGATAGAGGGCTTTGCAAATATCGCGAGCCATCCGGTGCAATCCTCGGTTCGCGTCGTTTTCAGAGACGTTTTGGTGTTTGTGGTCATAAGCATCCGCGATGTCAACTTGGCAAATTCGATTCAAATTGCAGTTGCGGTACATTTCCGAAAGCGTGCCGATCTCAAGCCCCCAGTCGCTCGGGATTCGCAACGAGGGTACCACTTCGGCGTGCATGGAAAACTCACCTGAGAGGGCGTAACGAAAACTTCCCATATAGTCCAAGTACTCCACGCGACCGAGCACTTGTTTTAAGGCTCGAATCATCGGCGTGACCAGCAGACGCACGACTCGACCGTTAAGCTTGCCTTCAGCGGCTCGGAAGTAGTAGCCTTTGCAAAACTGGTAGTGAAAAGTAGGGTGCACTAAGGGGTAAAAAAGACGTGCGGGAATCGCTCGGCTGTAGGTCAAGATATCGCAGTCGTGTAAGGCGACCGCTTTGGAACTTCCTTTGGCCAAGAAGTAGCCCAGGCAAAACCAGACGTTTCTTCCTTTGCCCAATTCCCCTGCCTCGATTCCACGTTCGACCAGAGCTCGATCTAGAGATCGCAGTCTCGGACCGTCGTTCCAGAGAATCGTGTGCTTTTGCGGAAGCACAGAGAAAAATTTCCGAGCTTGCTCAAATTGCTCTTCGTTGGCCCGGTCCAGGCCAACAATGATTT
This sequence comes from Planctomycetota bacterium, assembly GCA_039030255.1. Classification (GTDB taxonomy): domain Bacteria; phylum Planctomycetota; class Planctomycetia; order Pirellulales; family Pirellulaceae; genus Aureliella. The sequence goes on from JBCCEO010000001.1 coordinate 40,408, forward strand.
CCTCTAGATAGGTGGCATGCTTGAGTTCCTCCACGATAGGGCCCATGGCCGGGCCTTCTAATTCCGAGAAGAGGCAGGGCAGCAGCAGGGTCATGGGAGATTCAACACTAAAGTCGTGCAACTCGGACTCAAGCCCCTCTAGCGACTTGTTGCGCAAGTTGTGAAGGGTTCCGATGACGCCGTTCTGAGCGTAGTCAGCCAAGCTTTTCTCCTAGTCCATGGTGAAAATTGAAGACATTTGCAAGCGAATTAAATGCCTCCACTTGTCCCGCATCAAAATTCCAGCGCTACGGGATTTTCAATTCATCCAAAACGGCAGCGACACTTTCCGCCCAACCAAGTGCCCCTGCTCGCTGTGCTACCCGACTATTGTGGCCTTTCATTTGGACGTGCACTACCCCATCGGCTGCGGGTATGCCAATTGGGTAGTTGGCAATGTCAAGCATGCTTTGATCAATTGGACTATCGCCAATGGCAAGCGTCAGAATGTTGGAAGCGTCTTGCATTATATGCCTCTCCAGGACTGATTCTAGACCGCGGCCTTTGGAGGTGGGGCCAGCGACGTGCCAGAATCGGCCTCCTCGAGTCAGGCTCAGCGAATTTCTTTCCAGAGCCTCCGCAAATCTATCTAGTTTGTCTGCATTATCGTTCCAAAGTAGCGGTTCCGTAGAAGTTCGTTGCAAGGCCAAGACTGCGCGCTCTTCAGGAAGATCAGTGCTTTTCATTACACCTGGGACTCCAAGATCCGCGAAGGAGTCGAATTGAAAGTCACGCTTCAAGTTGTTCAGCACCTGCAAGATTTTGGTGCGTTCTATACCCAGAATGCTGACCTCTGAATCTTTCCCATGCCCCCAATAAATCGCCCCGCCGTTCTCGCAAATCAAAGGTGCATTGCGTAATTGCATCTCGCCGGCAAGTAAACGCATTTCGGCAACGGTCTTGCTGGAAGCCAAGATAAGTGGGATCTCTGCGCGGTGAATGCGTTCTAGAACGGGAATCGCGGGCTTAAAGCTGTAGTCGTGCTTGTTGAGCAAGCATCCATCTAAATCCGAAAAGATGAGCACTTCGTTGTTCATAATCATCCTTGTTGGTATGGTTCAGTCGCCAGGGAGTGCTAAAACCTCGCGTTCTTTGGAAACTCGCGGCGAATGTGTTGTTCACGCGGGTACAACAAGTCGTTTTCTGACTCCAAAGGTGCAACGAGATTGAGATTCTCGTAGAGATTGGGCCTTCGGATAGACCGATAGATGGACCAGCCGTAGCGACTGCCCAGAGGACTCATGCAATTCAGTTCGAAGACACGTTCCGGATTCTCACTGCCGGTGATTTCAAAAATGCGAGCCCACTGACGATCTGCTGGAACATTGTCATCTGGAGTGCCATCTGCCAATTCGATATGTCCACCATCGGTTACCAGAATGTTCTGCGTCTGCGGTAGCAGGTCGGCTTCACAGTAGAAGGGGCAATAAAAAGGATTGTTTTCGCCACCGTCGTAGACATACACCTGTTCGACCGTCATGGCGTCTTCATCAATTTTGTATTCCACCACGCGACTGCGATTTTCGGTGGCAAATGTTGCTTTCTCAAATGGACTGGCCCGGTAGTTGCCATTGTCGTACATCATCAATGTACCTCGAGTTGTCATTTGGGGTGCATGTTGATGATAGAACCATTGCAAGTCGCCGACCGGTTTGAGTAGATATTTCTGCCAAGGTTTGCTCCAGTTGTCATGATTGCCAAGGATCCATTTAATCTTCTTAGTCTCCCAATCAATCTTGAATATGCAATCCAAATGTCGGAATGAGACGAGAATCGCGTTTTCTTCTGGCAAATGTACCAAAGCGTTCGCATGACTCCAGTCACGAGCTCTTTCTTCGTTGATGTACTGGTTGTACTTGTCCTTCCAGAATCCGCTTAGTGCCATATAACCAAATCGGTTTGGGTCAAGGATATTGGTGAGGTGTAATTGGTTGTTTATTTTTCCGTTGTTGGGATCAAACTCAATGACCCGATCGCAAACTACATAGGCAGGTTCCCAAGGAGCATCGCGTTCAAATTCGCTCGTAGGATATTGTTGGAAGTGCCGAAGTTCGGTTGCAAGAGTAAGAAAATTGCCATCATTTTTTTCGAGTAGATCATGGTGAATCGTGTCGATTTCGACTGGGATAGAGGGATTTATTGCGAGACCGTCATTAGGCATTTTGGTGAGATTTGTTGCAATCCAGCGTCGACGGTCCCTGCCGAGTAAGTCGATTTCGTAGGCATAGCGGTAGCTCCCATGCTGATAAAGTAGGTTGCCCGCTTTTGTAAATCGCATGTCGGCAATGCGATCGGTTGTATGGCAAAACCAAACGACATCGCCCCGATTGTCGACAGCAATGATGTAGCCGTAATCCAGCATGCTGGTCGAATTATCCCAAAAATTGACGGCGAAGAAGGTAACGCCAGGTTCCATCTTCTCGGGTTTGGCTAATATCGTTCGAATAGGTGGAAAGCTATTGGGAAGCGGCTCGGTTATGAATTCGAGCGCCTTGCTTTGAGTAATCTTTGTGTCGCCCGATTTGTTCGCAAGAACACGAATCGCATGCCGGAGCCCTGGCCGCAGTCCCACAACTGGAATGGAGTGCTTTTTCTGGGGGCCGGTGATAGGAGGTTGTTTCCAGCGGTTCTGGCCGTCGGAGACTTCGACACTCACTAGGACTTCGACGTCAGTTTCAAATTCGACAATAGCAACCAAAGGAGCCCGTCGAATCGGATTGGGCCTGACGGTTGGTTCACGAACGAAAACTATGTCGGCTTGAGGAGCAGGTTGTGCTGATGTTTGAGCTGAAAGGTTTGCCAGAGGAAACAGCAAGAAGGCAAGGCTATAGAACAGGGGCAAAGGTCGATTTGTATGGGGGTGCCGCATCAAACATTCGCCTGAATAGAAGTCGGGATTCGTTGCGGAAAGCGCGCATTGCGCCTCCGACGGATCGCGTGCCTCGAAAGCCGTTGGCACAACTGGGCGCTCATTATATTCGAGATGGGACGAATAATCAGCGTCCCCAAGAGCATTTGGAATCCAGTACAAGAGCGTCAGGCTGGCCCTCGGCGTTTTGCTGAGCTAACGCTGCTTACTGGCGTTCCTGCCGTCTGCTTTCCTAATCAAGTTAGAATGCCATTGCCTTCCGACGCATTTGCGGGCACAGGAGACACGGGTGCAACTGTTGCAATGGGCGGCACGGCGGTTGGTTCTTGTGCGGGTGCCTGTAGGTCATGCTCAGGCTCAGTTAGTATCTGCGGTGCGTTAGCCTCCTGGCTTTGAATGCTTGGAATATCAAAGGCTGGAGCTTGCAAATGGCCGTTGAAGTAGAGTTCTTCGTAGTGCTGCAACAGTTCATCGAAGTCATTGATGAAGTGCAGTAAATCGTTCGGATCCAGTTTTTGTAGAGCGAGCATCCGCTGGATACGTCGGTGTGTGGGCAGGACATGGCGGTCTGGCCTGTGCGGAGGCTCAATCACAACGACATCAGAAGGGCTAGTTCCTTCATAACAGGTTACGCAGGGAACGGCATTCACCGCATACATGAATTGCCGGAAGAAGTAATCGGCTTGGTAGACTTTGTTGGCATCCCGAAGTACACGAACAATGTGTGTTGGACTAGAAACCAAACAGACTTGATTCACACCGTGCTCGATGAAGATCTTACCTGCAGTGGCCAGTTCCTCAACTGTGTTTTGGGATATCGTGTCAATTACGATTCGACCCAGCAAATCTTCTTTGAGTTGTTGCCAAGAGTGCTGGTCTCTTGCTTCGACGACCTGCTCACACCATGGCTTGAAGTTCAACAGATTGTCGAAGTGGGATATCAGATACTCAAGCGTGTATTCGCTTTCAAGAAGTTCTTGCCCGGTTTTCTCCGAGTTGGTGTAGCGGTATTCCTTGGATGAGGCCCCAGAACCCAACACAATGACTTCCGCATCGTTGCAATAGGCGGTCAATAATCCTTGAGGCAAGCGACCCATAGCAACGGGCGGATCGCCCCAAACGATATGCCGCCAGTTTTCCGCTCTTAAGTTGCATCCGTGGATCAGCACGCCGGTTCGCATGGCTATGATTCTTTCCCATCCAAAAAGGGCGAATAGGGGTGATTGAGTCCGTGAAGCGCCTTCGCAATACATTTCACCTAAGATTGGTGCTAGTGGAGCCTAGCACTCGGAAAGGGGTTGCTCGCAGACTGCAATTCATATCGCCATCTTTTGCAGGATGCGAAGAAAAGTTGTAACGGTCAGACGGATCACCCTCTGCGTGAATTACGTACCTAGCTGGATACACTCGTTGTGTTTGGATTTGTCTTCTTGGCAAATACCATCTGAATGATCGCTGGTAGCAACACAAGATCGGCTAGCACAGCAGCCAGCAAGACTACGATGAGGTACGTTCCCAGCATGTTGATCGAAAGGTACGTTGAAAACGCTAGGGGGACAAATCCAACCGAGAGAATCAGCGTGGTCCGTATGATCGCCAAGCCCGTATGTTCCATCGAGAGTCTTAGCGACTCCTCCAGGGATTTGCCGCTCTTCCATTCAATGTTGAATCGGGACAGAAAATGGATCGTATCGTCGACAGCCAAGCCAAGCCCCAGTGTTGCCACTGCCAACAAATCGCTGTCAGCGACCTCGCGAAAAACAGTGATCAGGCCACCAATGAGCAAAAGTGGGGTCAGGTTTGGCAGGGCTGAAATAGAAGCCATGGTGAGGCTACGCAGGCCGAAGGCGATCAGGAAGAAGATGGTCGTGAAGCAGAAGACAAATCCTTGCATATGACCGCGAATGATCTCGCGTACCGCCCGCCCTACCACAGGAGCTGATCCCTTCTGAATGACTTCGATTTCTTTCGGGAATAGACTCTCCGCCTTTTCAACCATTGCATCGGAAACTTCCGTCATCGCGAGATAGGAAGTTTCTTCAATGCGAATCAAAACTCGCAAATTGCGGCCATCGGGAGTCACTAAGGAGTTTACTAAATCGGGAGCGATATTACGGAGATATTGGACCGTAGCTCCGGCATGTTCAGGAGATAAAGGCACTCCTTCAGGGTTCTTGTAATCCAGTTGGGAAAGGAAGAGTTGGACCAGCGCGTCAATGGAAGCCACATTCTCCGAGCCATATTTTTGCTCGCACCAGCCTTTGAATTCTTCAAGTTTTGCAAAAGTTTCCGGTGTAAGAAGGTCCTCGGGTTCTCCTCGGAGCAAGATTTCCGCCGAGTTGATGCCACCAAAATGGGAATGGAAGAATGCAGTGCTCTTGGTGATTGGGTGATTGCTGCGGAAACGCGTGGTTAGATCTGGATCCATATGCAGATCCTTGGCGGCGTAGGTGCAAAGCCCAAGGCCAACAATAAAAATTAGCAGGGTAATCTTAGGCCTGGCACAACCCACACGCAAACAGGCGAAGGCAATGTTTGACGTAAAGCGCGATGCACTAGCAAAGGCTGTAACTGGTCGGCCCAAGCGATAAAGTAGATCCAAGAAGATCGGAACCAAAACTACCGATAGAAGCAGGGCGCTTGCGACACCGGCTGCGGTGGAAAAGCCGAATTGCCGAATGGTATTGGCGGGGACAAACATCAGCGAGATAAAACCAACAAAGGTCGTGATACTTGTAAGCACGCATGCCCCACCGACTTCAAAGAAGGTCTTCGCGATCGCAGCTTGGTGTTCCACCCCAGCATTGCGTTCTGCGGTGTAGGAGGAGATCAGATGAATGACATCTGCGGTGCTTATCACCAGAACCATCAATGGCACCGCAGCCATCAATACAGAGACCTTTCCGAATAATAGGATGCCAAGAGAAATTCCCCAAGCCATTGAAATCGCGGCTATCAGCAGCGTAATGAGGATGACTTCAATGCGCCGGAAAACCCAAAAAACGGCCAGTGAAATAAATAGGATTCCCAGAGGCAATAGGATCCAAAGTACGTCATAAATCTCTTGAAACCCATACGCTTGGAGTGGAACCAAACCTGAACAGTAGTAGCCTTTTTGGCCAAGATTATTGTCTTGAACAATCCGCTCCAAATCCTCGATCAACTGAACTTGATCGGATGGCTGCATTACTTGCTTGGCCAATTCGATCAACATGATTTGAGATTTGAGATCTTTTGAGAGCAAGGCTGAGACTTGGGATTTGCTCTCAAGCAGACTCTCGCCGAGTTTTCTCAATTCCTCCGTACTCGGCTTCGACCGTACTGGCAGAATGGGAATGCTTTTCGGAGTGGTATCGGGAGCCTTTCCCTTCTTGAGCTGGGCGTTCAGCATCGCTTTCGCCATCGTTCCGCTGAGACCGGCCGATAGTGATGAAGGGCGACTCAAATTCGGAAGGGCCACAACGCTCCGAACGGAATCAAGCTTTTGAATCTCGTGAGCCGTTTTGCGAATGGCAAACAGTGTTTCAAAATTGAAGAGTTCCACTTCTGTGGTGGCAATCCAAACTAGTGAATCTGGGTTGCCCGGAAAGAGATCCTCCATCGCCTGGGCACGCACCGAGTCTTCAGGATTATCAACAAAGGATTCTACAATCGACGGCGAAAACTCGGCTTTAGTCAGCATCCAGACAGAGGGCGCAGTTAATAGTGCGATTACAGCAAGCACAAGCCAGGAACGCCCAAGTATGAAACTCAGGCACCGCGAAGCGAAAGATGTTGTAGGACTGGAAGTAGAGCTCAAAGGGGACTTTTAACTTCGAAGGGATATTTGCTTCGACGGAGAATCTTGCATAAGCGTGAACCTAGCGTTTGAAATGGAGCAGTACTTTGCGAATTCCCGGTTGGCTCGCCAGTTCAAAGGCCTCTAGGCCTCGCTCGATATCATACTCGCCGTCTATCAATTCGTTCGTTTGGATTCTCTTTGACTTTAACATGCGAAGTGCTGGTGCAAAGGGCCCGCATCGTGAACCCCGTACTTGGATTTCATCGACGACGACTTTCGTCAGGTCTACATCTGCAAGACCCTCATAAGTGCTCTTGAGCACAATTGTCCCCAAGGGTTTCGTAAGCCGAATTGCTTCTTGCATTCCGCGCGGATTTCCGGTCGTATCAACTACCAGATCAAATGAACTTGTGGGAAAGGAGTCTGACATCCCGGTCGGCATACCCCAACTTTTCGGCAACTCAAGAGATTTGATTGATCTGCCAATGACAGCCACACAAACTCCTGATAGTTGCAAGACTCTGGCAACCAGCATTCCCAGACGCCCAGGGCCAAGAACACAAGCGCGAAGGCTTGGAGCGAGCTTTATTTGCTCAGCAATCCGAATTCCGGCCGCTAGCGGCTCTGTAAAGACGGCGGCGCGATCTTCAAGTTCGGGATCAACGGCAAACAGGTTTTGAACGGGTACCGTCACATAATCGGCCATCGCTCCGTCACGGCCAAAAATTCCGAGAACTTCTCGATGCGGATGATGTTCCAAGCCGAACTGGGCGTACTCGGGTGAAAGCACATCCGCAAAGTTGATTGAACTGACAACGCGCTTACCAACCCACTTTTGCATCGCGCTCCTCGCTTGGTCATCGGCTACGCCTTTGGCGTGTACTTCTTCGACCGTTCCGACGAACTCATGGCCTAAGGTTCCTTGAAAACCAAAATAGCCGCGGACGATCTCCAGGTCCGTGGAGCAAATTCCGGCGACATGAACGCGAATAAGTGCTTCATCCCCATTTGGTCTGGGCCGCGTTACATCTTGGCGAAAGCTCAGATTTGTCCCATCAAATTGCATAGCTCGCATATTTATCTTCGCCAACGATTCCAGAGTGATTCGCGAATCTTATCGATAATCGACGGGTTGTCATCCCATTTCGTTTCCGCGTCTTGTGCGGCGGGCAACGGTGTTCGACTGGCAGTTTGGGTGCCTTCGTCTGGTCTAGTCGTTTGCAAATCCGGATGATGGAGTCTTAGGTACCGGACCCAAGGGCTCTCTAGCAGTTTTTCCGCACTTGCCGGATCTTTGCTTTGAAGCTTTTGCTTTGCGACCAGCAATCTTCTTTGGAGGTAGATTCGCTCGCTCGGGTGCAACCAGCTGCCTAGTGCCTCGACATCATCGACCCATATCTGCCCTTGCCCAACCAATTCGATTGCTACGAACATTGAAGTAATTTCTTCGCTGGGTATGTCACCGACATCGAGCCTCATCGGGCGTGTGCCCCAATCGTCAGGAATCGCATTTGCTTCTTGTGATCCGAATACGCGACTTCGTACAAATCGATCTCCATTTCGTTTGCGTCCTACCAATCGCAATTCGACTCTGCACGTCTTTCGAACTGCTGGTCTACGCAACCAAGCTTGCACGGTAAGGCGTCCGTTCGGGGGCGCGTCGAAAGTAGGACTTTGCACCCATGCACGAACTGGCTCCTGCGCGGTGCTGGCGAGTTGAAGGCAGCTAGCCCCAGAATGTGGTAAATGCTTCGTTGTGCTCGCTTGAACGCTAGGAAGCATTGAAGCATTCCAGCCGCCAGGCAGTTTGTTCTGGGGAGTATTCTCCTGCCATTCGAAATCACCACCAATGCTGGCCGCGATGGGTTGTCGCGTTGGATCGGCAATGGATGCTAGGACCGATTCGAGAGCCTCTAGTTCACCGTCGAGCCGATCGAGAACAGATTCAGCGCAAGCACGTGAGGCGCCGACAACTTCTACTTCTTGCTTGAATCTGAAACTCGCTATCTCAAAGGGCGGAAGTATTGTTTGGACTATCGTATGGCCGTTTCCCAACTCTTCGGTGGTAAAGTTCAGTTTAGTTTCAAGAATCTCAGGTGTCGCTCGAGTACTGACTTCAAAACTGACTTGCTCTTCCCATGGCGAAGCGTTGACCAATTGAATTCTGGATTCGTTGTTCGTGTTTGCAAACCGCAGGCTGATCCAATCCGACAGCTGGCTAGTGGTTACGTTCTTGCTGGGCAATTGCCGAATTGCGGAAAATGTGTCGCGCAATTTGCTTGTTTCCAGAGTGATTGGTAGCCAGGCACCAAGCCCAAGGAAGCCTGGCTCTTCTTGCGCGAAATCTCTCATAATCGTCTGGTGCATTTCCGCCGTGTTCTCACTTGGAAGGGGATAGAGCATTCCACCTGCTGCACGGCGAAGTTCGGAATCTGGAGGCAGGTTTTCTAGAAGCAAGTTTCGGGGCTTCTGCATGTGCAGAACAGCGCTGGGTTTACCGGTCCGAGCACGCAATGCCATCGTGCGCGAGATGTCGGTGATCCAGTCTTGGTTGCGCACTCCGTTGTTCGCTCGCTGGTTCGTGATACGTAAAACTTGGATGTCCTGGAGAGCATCCAATCGTTTGAACGCAAAACCATGGGCGAGCATGAGTAGGCCCGGGTTTTGAATAATCGAATTCGTTTGAAGGTAGTCGGTTTCCTCGGGCGAGTCGCGCCATAGTCTTCCTGGGTTGAGGAAGAGCCGGGGCCGTTTGGGAGACGCTACTGCTTGCTCCGTCATTTGTAGCATTTCGCCCAGTCGCTTGTAGAATTCTCCGAGCTGTTCTGCACGCCATTGCAGCAGCAGCTTTCCAGCTGCCGAGCTCAAGAAGGATTCCCAGTTCTGAGATTTACCCGGAACTGCGATGCCTGTCTCTGCTTGAAATCTCGTCAAGGTTGATGCTGAAGGAATCCAGCGATCGCCTTTGTAGACCAACGGCGAATCTGCATGAAGTTCAAATTGAATTCCCGCGAACGCAGGGCTATCGCTGTATCGTTCGAGTAGTTCGCGTACAATTCCCATGATCTGTTCTTGAACGCGTAGATCCAACGGATCATATTGTTCGCCAAGTTCGAGGTCGGCGATGTTACGTTGGTACCCTTCAAATTGACCTCGGGCGGCCATTTGTTCGAGTATTGGGAATCTGGTGTCCAGAGCTAGACATACGATGAGTTTTATTCGGCTGCGGTCTAGGTGTTTCAGTAGCAAGCCCACACCGTCTTTGATCTGTTCTTGGCGTCCGTCGGTAAAGAAGACTCCGTTGTCGTATTGTGGGCAGGACATCAAGTAGCGACTTGGGTAAATAGCTCCGCCATCGGCTTGGATCTTGAGAACCAATACATTGGATTCAGTCCATCGCAATAATTGTACCAAGCGACTTGCGGCAGCCTGCCAGGTACTCCAGCTATCCAACAAGCGACCGTTTTTCGGGTCCATGATTCGCTGGCTGCCAAGACAAGCGGAAAGAAGAGGCTTGTCCATGTAGAGCCCAAGAAGTTGAGCCCTAGTAGGCCCTTCGAATTCGTTCTTCGAAGAAGAGAGGTCCAAAGGAGCCAGCTCGGCACGCTCTAGCTGAATATCCAAAACGCTGGCCAGCTCATCAGACGCGTTTGCAAGTACCAAAACAGACTCAGTACTTGAGGGCCAGAACGTTATTTCGGTTGTTTTCAAGCCCGATTGTTTTTCTTGATCTGCCAAATAGGCCGCAGCCTGACGGGCAGTGGTCATGATTTCGTAGTCTTGGCCCAACGTTTCCGGAATACTATTCGCTCTGTCAGCAATGTCAGTGTTGGTAAGCGACTTAACGCTGGCCACAAGTTGATTGGTGCGATCTTGCGGAGTTCGGATCAGTAAACGATACGGGTGACCCGCTTCAAGCGCGACAAGCGGGATGGCCAGCCAGGTATCTGGATCTAGTGTTAGGCATTGTATTTTGGCTTGAGGCGTATTCAGGACGCGCGACCCAAGGACGCCGCTAGTCTCAAGGGCTTCGAAAGTCTGGCCGACGGTCGTCGAGCGAAAAGAATCTGGCAGTGTGTCGGTGTACATCCAGGACGCAACCCAGGAAAACATGCCAGGAGTGCTGGCTTCAATTGCATTGATACTTGCGACCGGACTCCAGCCTGTGATCTCAAGCGGTAATTCTTCTGCCTCAAAGGCCAGCATTTCCAGTCTGCGAATGAGTTTTTGTTCGTTAGTTCGGAGTTGCGAAAAGTAGTTTGATTCCTGTTCCAGCGTCGCCTCAATGAGGAAAGCGCCTTCTCGGCTTGGCGTTTGAAAATCGAAACGGATCGGAGGAAAGCTCCCCGATGCTTCGACTGAAATTTCTTGCTCAAGCAGCGCGATGGGTTGCTCGCCAGGGATCTGGACTCGAAGCAAATAGCGTCCAGCGGGCAGGCCTGTATAGTAGCCTTCGACTGTTGCCCCGCCACCCAATGTGTATCTCTTCGCATTGACGATGGGACTGGAGAAGCCAGTGTCGATTCGCAGCTTGTCTTGGATTGGGCGTTCTATGGCGACGCGCGTTCCGCGATTGCCGACAGGTTCTACTCGCGTTTTGTGCAGAAGCATGTGCACCGGATAGGACTTGGATAGAGTTTGGTCCGTACCGGGAACACGCAGTTCAATTCTTAGTTCAGCAGAAAGATCGCATTGCAAATAAACTTCCACTCCGCCATAGGTAGCCTTGCTGTGCGGGCGGATTTGTATGCGGTTTGTCGACTCTTCGAGAATTTTGCCGACAGCATCGGGTTGTAGGCTGAGGTTTTGCGAGATCTGGATTGCGCCTTGGCTAAGCTCAATTAGCCCCTCGAAGTGTTCGGGGACTTCGCCTCCCCACACGATTTGTAGCTTGCCAGAAAACTGCTCCGCTTCAGTCTCTTGCCCCAGACAAGCGGTGCGGTAGTAAGTAATAAGGAAGAGCGCAGCGGCGATCAGAATACACCCGCGATAATGGCGAGCTATTCTACTGAATTGACTTGGCAGCCTTTCAAGTTGCCAGTGCCAAAAAAACTTTGCTGGACTTCCTTGTCCCATAAAGCTTTCGCAAAAAACGGAATCGCATTGTGTCGCAATGGTTCGACTTGGTCCTGGCGGCGCGCCGCGCAGAACCTGCGCGCAGGCTACTTGGAAATACCAAAATTGGGGACCTTAGCTACAGAGAGATCCAAGTTGCTTCGCCAGTTTTCCCTCTTTTGGCCGAATAGCTACAGAGGCTACTCGGGAATTAGCAATTCCCGAAACTGGTCAGAATGCTAGCAACGACTAATACTAAGGCAGATTTGAATAGATGAGATTGATGTATTGAAGCGCCATTCGAATGACCATAAAGGCGATCAACATCATCACACTGATCCAGATTGTAAAGCTAGCGATATTGGCGATCGTCGCGAGTGCTCGTTTTGCCCGATCCTTGTAGTTGATAGCAAGTCGGTCTAGTGATTCTGTTTCGGTACCGCTCAATTCACCGATTCGAATCCCTTCGATGAAGTCTTCAGGCAAGACAGAGGAAGCATCGAAGGCATCTCCAAAACTTGCCCCTTTTTCGATCTCTTCCAGTGAACGATCCATGCCGCCGATAAAGTAGAAGTTTCCCGTCGAAAGGAACGCTTGCCTGGTTGCACGTCTGGCTTCTACACCAGCGTTTAGGAGCATCGAAAGTGTCATGCTGAGACGGGACAGACCCAAGGTAATGAAAGCTGTACCCAGCACCGGGATGCGCTGCACGAGAGGAACGACGACTTGATGGCAATTGAACCAGTTCTTCCACAAGCCGAAGGCAATGGTCAACAAGACACCCAGTGTTCCGAACACAACACCGCAATATATCCAGAAACCGCTGACTCCGCGCAGACCAACACCTGAAGCATCGTATTCGCTATTGGGGGTAAGGAGTCCTTGCAGCAAGATCACCAAGCCGATGATTCCGATAGCCATTCCTAACTGAATCAACGGCCAGGTGATCTGGCCAATGAAATCGGATCGTGTTTGTTTCAAATCGTCGTAGTAGTCGGCCATGTAATGGAACATCTCGTCGGTGCGTCCGCCCAATTCACTCGCGCTGACCATTTGGATAAGCAGCTTTGGGAAGTAACGCGGAAAGTCCTTCATGGCATCCGAAAGAGTAGCTCCGCTACGGACGCGCTCAATGACTAGCTTCATATGCTCGCGATGGTATTTGTCGCCGGTCTTGGTTTCTGTTTCGAGAAGTCGCAAGATATCAACGCCTGCACGCAGACCGATCGCCATTCGTCGGCAATAATTACCCGCGGCGGCAAGTTTCATCATGGGAATTCTTTTCGAAACGGATAACGTGAGATAAGGGCTTCCAAGACGAGCGCAAATGCTACGCCCTTCTGCTAGAAGCAACGACAAGACCTATTTTATACCGAGGTGCCGATGAAGTGGCGACCATCTGCGACCATCCCTGCCATTGAAAAGCGTGCGGAATTACTGCGTGGCATAAGAGACTTTTTTTACGAAAACGAATTCCTAGAAGTTCAGACTCCCTTACTAAGCCGCGACACGGTTGTCGATCGACATTTGGATCCAATGGTGCTGCCTGCCAAGAACCTGGGACTACCCAACTTAGAGGATTCAATGGCAGATTTTTATTTGCAGACCTCTCCAGAATTTGCAATGAAACGCTTGATTACGCATGGTCTCGAAGCAATTTTTCAAATATGTCACGCCTTCCGAGCGGCTGAATCTGGGCCGATGCACAACCCAGAATTCTGCATGTTGGAATGGTATCGAGTAGGTGATGATAGGCAAGCTGGAATGAAATTGCTTGGCGAGCTTATCAAGCGCGTTTCGCCTTGGAAGGAGGTGGAAGAGCTGAGTTACCAAGAGGCGTTTCAATTGCACGCGGATTGCGATCCTCTGGTGGATTCTGATGCCGCCCTGGCCGAATGTGCAATGAAGCGGCTGGGTGCTTCCTCCGACTTTTCGAAAGATCGTGATGATTGGTTGAATCTCATTCTTGCCGATATCGTTCAGCCCAAGCTAGGTTTAGAAAAGCCAGTCCTCCTGTATCACTATCCCGCTAGCCAATCAGCCCTCGCCAAGCTGTCCACGGATGCAACAGGTGGAAAAATGAATACGGCAGAACGTTTTGAATTGTTCATCGGTGGAATCGAATTAGCCAATGGTTACGATGAGCTTACCGATGCACAGGAGCTTCGGCAGCGTAACCGGCGGGTTAATCAGCAGCGTCGAGAGGACAACAATTTTGAGTTGCCGGAAGAGAGTCGGCTGCTAGAAGCAATGGCACACGGTATGCCAAACTCTAGCGGTTGTGCCCTGGGCGTAGACCGTCTTTTGATGGTTCTAATGAATGCGAACCATATTGAAGATGTTCTCGCGTTTCCAATTGATCGCAGCTAGCGAAGGCGGGCTGAAGGGTGGAACGAATCAGGAAACAGCAACTCATGTCCGCTTACGGCGCAGAATTAACGACTTGTGGTTGCCGCGGAGCAAAGCGTAGGAATCCGCCTTGCGAATTTTCTCCCTCATAAGTTCCCAAGGAAGCAATGCGTTTGTCAGCTCGGTAGCGTTCCATTTGCAGCCCCCAAATCTTTCCTGGAAGCGGATGGTCAACGAGCTGATCTTTAGGAATCGCGACTTCGACCATCCAGATTTCATCCTTGGACTGTACAGCGACATGCCATTTCGGGTTGAACTCTGCTTGACCTAAGCAGCGATCTAAAGTTTGCCCGTTTTCTGCAACTCCAAGATGCATATACGTGCTATAGTCGCGGTCCAAATCCAAGCGTATTTCCAAACGATCCGATGCATTTAGGGCCGCGTCGTGCTGGCGATTAAGCACCTTTGCAACTTTTGGGTAACCCTTCCGTTTTGCGCAAACTGCAGCCAAGTAAATGTAATCGTGATCGTAGGCCCAGCGTACTAAAGTGTTCGCTAAAGGCTCGGCTTGCTCCACCGCTGGAACAAGCTTGACCGCTTGGGCTTTGGACCAGAAAGTCTCAGAAGGACTTCCATCCAAGTAGGGACGATCTTGCGTCATGATGGCTTCTGCCAATACTGAAACCGCTTGTAATTGGTTCTTCTGAATGAGAGATTCCTGCTGAGCTCTCCACCACCAGGGAGCGACGGATGTGTCCGCCAGCAAGGCATCCAATCGGCTCATGTCAGGGGCATTGAGTCCCCCGCGCTTACGTAGACTTCGGCTGTAAGAAAGCAGGCCAATTTCTGGTCGCGTGAGAATCCTTGGCTCTTTCTGACTAAATTGTCCCAGGAGCTGAAACCAGCGTTGCGCCGGATCGATCGAAAGAGTGGGCCTGGCTTGCGCTGTAGACGCCGTCACCACTCTTGGCTTCGACGCCGGATTCACAATCGATCCGAAAGGCGTTGCATTCCAAGGAGTTTCTCCCACCTTGTTGGATGATCCATCTGTAAGGTTCGCGCTCGTGCCAGAATTCTCCCTTTCCCGACCCGTTGAGCTGGCTAACAGTTTCCGCAGGCTGGCTTGTTCGGCACTACCGTAATTGCGGAGGATCTCAAGCATGGACCAAACAGCCGCGTCACTGTCAGGCTGCAACTCCATAAGTTGCGACAACGTTGTGTTGCCCTTTCTGGCCGCATCTTTTCCGCCGAGACGCGAGTAGAGTCTCCAAAGATAGGGTGCGATTTCTTGCTCGGGTAATTGCTTGGTTACAAAGGTGAGATTCTTCTTCCACGTGGAGTGATCCTCTTTTTGCTGGAGCAATTGGGCCAAGGATCGTTCACGATGGACACGCCCCATCACCAGTTGGAAATTACCCAGTTGTTTTCTAGGAGCTGTCCTCAAGGAACTCGGAGAAAGAACGACAGCACCAATCAGTTTCGAGTTTGATTCACGATTACGACTTCTGGACCATTCCGTTGCCAGGTTGCAAGAATCTGAATCAAAGAGTTGTTGTGGCGGCAAGGCTGCCAGAATGTCCCATAGCGCCAATCCAAGTTGCGATAAGACTTGAGTGTTTTCGATTTCGTAGCCCGAGGACAAGCTTTCATCAAGGCTTCCCTTGTGAAGGATAATTTTTTGAAGACTCTCTTGCGCTTTGGAAATCTGAAGACCAAGCTCATTCAAAGCTTGATTGTTCGGGTCGGACCCGGATTGTGTCCCACCGGCAAGCAGAGCCAGGGTCTGTGTTTGCACGCGTTGATTACTCAAAACCACCGAAGGACGCCAACAGGCAATCAAGGCACGAAGCTGGTCGGTCTCTATCTGAATACTGCCATTCAGCGACGCGATACCAATTTGCTGTGCGTTTTCTCGAAGTTGCTGCAATTTTGTGGGCTCATAGTTGGCTCCTTTCGCAGCACTTATTTTTTTGGCGGAATCATGAGGCGAATTCAGGAAGTAGACCATGGATTGAATACGGTGTTCCCAGACACTAGAGGCCAACGCATTCCAAGGAACTTGTCGAGGTTCTACTAGGGCAAGCAAGCCAAGCTGCCTTGCTCCGCGCTGCAAATGCCAGGATTCTCCGCCGTCTCGCGTGGCAAGTATTCGACCTAGGGGACCAACGCCCCAGGCCCGGGAAGAATCCAGATAAGTCACGTCGCTGAGGGGCAGCGATTCTTCAAGACGTTGGGTCTTCCAAGACAGCCCACCATCGGAGCTACTAAGCATGATCGATCCCGGGAATCCGCAGAGCCAGAGATGTTCGCCCTGCTGCCCGATCTGAGTCCAGTTGCAAAGCCCTCGAGCACGATCCGACAGGCCAAGCTCGACTTCGGACCAATGGTTACCGGCTTGGCTAGTCCACAAAGTACCGTTTGCACCATAGCAAACCCAAACCTTTCCGGTGTGATAGAGTTTGCGGTTGGGAACGCTGGCGTCGCGGGTTGGCTTAGATGCTCTCCCGAACGGCAAATCTAGTTCGAATTCCTTTGAGGATTGGAGATCCAGGATGGTGGCTTTTCCATTCCGATCGGTGCCATAGGCAAAACGTTGTCCTGCTATGCCAGCGCTTGTTGCTCCCTGCAGCGTTATTGGAATTGCTTCCCATGCGTTGCCTTGGGTCACCGAACGAAAAACACTTGAACGACGTTGAGTGTCGTAGTCGCCCCAAGCAATGAGGTGCCCCTGGGATTCTCGAAGCCCACGGAGTGTAGGTAGAGTGACGGGGATTTCTCGCCAAGTTTTACCGCCGTCGGACGTCTTCAAAATCGTACCTCGGCTGATGCCAGTGTAATTTCCAATCTGCCCACCAACGGCGACTCCAATAGAATCGTCCAAGAAGGTGACTGCATAAAGGTTTGCGATCGAATCGACTTCAACTAGTTCCCAGCTTCGACCGGCGTTGGTCGATAGTAGAATCGTTCCCGAATCACCGACGGCGCAGATGTGGTCTTGCGTAATTGTCGCAACGGCATGCAATGTTGCGTCGCTTCGAGCGTTTTGCGCCAACATTTCTTTTAGGGTCTTGGGCCGCGATAAAGCGTCCGAATCGCTGGCGGGAATACGAGCAGGAGTAGTGCTGTTGCTCAGACGCTGCGGGCTGCTACCGTTCGGGTTAAATCCTTTGTTTAATCCGAATCCTGTTGGCGGCAATTGAGCGCGCAACGGTGAGCCCATTGCTAGACTAACGCAAGCACAGAACGAGACTAGCAAAGTTAAGAAGCGTTGGGCGGTCATACCAAGTCGTCACACGGGACTTCGAGCGGATGGATTCTTGAACCTGTCTGGAATACTTAGGAAGCATGCCGCTAGTCAAGAGCTCCGTTTTCAATGGCAGCATTGCAAGCCAGCAATCTATCTTGTGGAGCGTTGCAGATTCTTGTACTCCCACAGAGTGCAATCAGAGGAGGAGATGCATGCTTAGTCTGCAACAAGTGAAAACCCTCGTTTCTTCGGGAAATGTCGAAGAACAGGAGGTGCTTGCGTTGTTGCAGACTATGGCCAGTGAAGATGAAGAATTGTGTGCCTGGACTGATGACGCATTGCAGCAAATCGACTCGATTTCGCCGCATTTGGCTGGAGAAATTGCCGTATTTTGCATGGATCGGTGCTCATCCATTGCTCTCTGGGCGTGCAAGCTTGTTGCTCGAGTGAAGCAGCAGGAAGCGGAATCCGATCTTTTGCAAACCTCGCTTGCGATCGCACTGGCTCAGCATTCCTCGGTTTCGGTCCAGCAGTCCGCCGCCGCTGCCCTGGCTACTTTCGAAGGTTTGACGGACCAATCGCGGCATGCATTGCAGTCGAAAATAGATGCTCCCGACCCGCGTTTAAGACGACTCGTTAGGAGAGCTTTGGAACGTAGGGCCGCATAAGCTGCCAGCAATACAAACGAACCCAATCAGATCATTCCCGGAGCAAGGAGGCTCGGAATGGCGCGAAGACGCAGTTACAGTCGCTCAAGTTACGGACGTCGCAGTTATAGTAGACGCAGACGCGGAGGGATTCCGGTTTATCCTTTCGTTGTGCTGGCGCTTATCGGTGTTGGCGGCTATTTAGGCTGCGATCCCAACAGCGTTTCCCCGGGGAGTGATGAGCCAGCCACTGCCAGCAGCAGCCCCCAATACTCCAGCGTGATTCCCGAGCGGAGCGCCTCAAAGATCCTGGTCGGAAGCTTCAACATGCAGCGATTGGGCAAGAGCAAGATGAAAGATCCTTGGGTCATGGAGAGACTTGCCCAAGTGGTTCGCAGCTTTGATGTGATTGCGATCCAAGAAATCAACAACAAAGAGCAGAAGGCAATTCCAACTTTGCTGACTTATGTCAACAAGGAAGGAGCGAACTATGCTTATACGATCAGTCCTTTACTGGGCAGATCGGAACGATACTTAGAGCAGTATGCGTTCGTTTATGATACCACGCGTGTTCGGAGTGGGCAGGAATATACGTACACCGTCTCGGATCAAGAAGACATGATGCATCGCGAGCCATTCGTGGGACGTTTTCAAGCGGTCAGTAAGTCTCAGCCATTTGAGTTTACGTTGGTAAACGTGCATACCGATCCTGACGAAGTCAAACAGGAATTGGACGTGCTTGCCTTTGTTTATCAACAAGTTCGCCAATATGAGTCGCCCGAAGATGATGTGATTCTTCTTGGCGACCTCAATCAAGCGCCAGGCAAACTCCAACAGCTGGAGCAGATTCCCTCGATGCGATCCCTCGTCGGCAACATGCCGACAATGACCAAAGGAGAGAAAACAAACGACAACATTCTGGTAAATGCTCAAGCGACGTTGGAATTCACGGGACGTTCTGGCACCTTTGATCTCGAACAAGCTTTTCAACTTTCCGAGAAAGATGCCCTGCGATTATCGGATCACTTGCCAGTCTGGGCCGAATTCACACTCAACGAGCAAGCCCCAAACACTGGGCAGGTTGCCACGGGCGAGCAAGCGTTGACACGCTGAGAGTTTTCTTGATCGTTATTAGGTTTCACCTTGATGAGAATCCGCGTCAGCCGCGAATTTCTGGCGTCTGCGAATGACCCAGCCAAGCGGGAAAAGCGCGGCTGCAAATAGGGCACCGGCAGCCAGGAATCGCTTGGTTGTATTGCTCATTGATGCACTGCGAGCGGGCGCAGTCAAGACCGTGTCTCGATTGGGTAACTGACCACGCAGGGTCTTTTTGTGAATGAGAAGGTCAGGCAGTATAAGGCCCTTCGATTTATCGATGTCCACGTAGTCTTTGGCGGGACCCTTCGAGCGAATGACGCCTGTTTGCTTGTCTCTTTGACGTGTATATGATCCTGCGGCTGCATCGAGATCTTCGTGTTGGCAGTAGAGGACGTGATCGAACTCCTCATGTTTGTGAACTTCGCCATCATGGATATGCACCGTGGGAAAAAACAGTCGTTTTGCGTCGCGAGTTTTGAATTCAAAGGTCATAGGATGAGGTTTTCCTGCGAGTTTCTCCAGCTGGAAAACGACAAAGCTGTAGTCGCTGTATTCAGGAATCTTGTCCCAGGTTTCAGGCGAAATAATGAACTGAGGATCCAAGCGCGAAAAATCCTTTACGTTAGGAACGACCGACGCGACAAAGTCACCTACTTCGAAGACCTTCAAGATGGAGTTGCTTTGCGGTAGGATTCCCCCAGAACGCGCTTTGCTAGCCGCTTCAGGAGGAGGGCCAATTTGTGGAAACGCATTGTTTAGTTGATCAAAAAACATCTCGTTAGATTTTAAATCGATGAACCTCACCGATTCCTCTGTCGGGTTGGGAGAGGTTGGAATCGGCAAGATCATCGCGTTTTTCGTTTGCGACTCATATTCCATTTGGTACGCGATAAATTGCGTGGCTTGATCAGTAAGACGCGCAAAAATTCGGGTCTTTCCAACGGATGTTACAGGTTGCGCAAAACAGCACATGAATTCATTCCTTAATAAGGAAGGGAAATAAGAAAGCGATTTAGATGGATTTGATTTGATCAAAATCGTCGGCAGAGTTAGCGATGGGCTATCGAATTATTCGGAAACGTTGAAGCCATCCATTGAAAAAACCATGACCTTTCCGTCGCCCATGCGACCGCAACGGGCTACGTCCGTGACTCTTTTTAAAACCTCCTCCAAACGCAAGTCGTCGACCCACATTGTGATTTCGACTTTTGGAAGGAAGGCAAGGCTATATTCGCTGTCACCGTAGTCATCGAGATAGCTTTTTTGCCGACCGTATCCTTTGACCTCTTGAACGATCAAGGCTTCCAGTGGGGCTAGACGCAGGTTGTCAATGATACGTTCCGCCAAATATGGACGAACGATAGCGATGACTTGTTTCACATTAACATCCAAATTGTGGGTCGTCAGATCTAATGGATTGATAACTAGAGAGGCGGGACCGGAATGAGCTTTTTGCAGAGTCATTATTTCGCATGCTGACTCGCGAGATCGCAAACGTGATGAGGAAATTCCATTGACTTTCGCAAGATACAGACCTCACCGAACGCTGTGATTTTATTACATTTAGGCTGGCGACAAAGCGCATCTTTCGAAAGCAAAACACCATTATGCTGGGATAATTGGTAACTTTACTTGGACCGAACGGATTCAGTTTATGAGCCATTGCCTTGCAACCTATTAAAGCTGCGGCGACTGATCCACTTCAAGAAACTTGGTGCCTCAACTTAGTATTGGTGTAGTCCCGCATAATGCGTGTTTTGTTTGTAGATGACGATGAACTGAATCAAAAAACGGGGCAAGCCATTCTGCAAAGGATTACAGAGGACTTTGTGATTGTTGGATCTGCCAAGGAGGCAATTGCGAAAGCTCAAGAATTCGAGCCGGATGTGATTCTGATGGATATCGCCATGCCTAATATCGATGGCATTGAGGCCACGCGGCTCATTAGACAACTTAATCTTTCGCGGTCTCCCTACATTCTAGGGATTTCCGGATTCATTGCC
>JBCCEO010000002.1:0-43107 GCA_039030255.1 Planctomycetota bacterium
CAGCAAATGGAGGATTTGACGCGAAAACTCCTGGCAACTGAAGAACTAACAGAGCAAGAAATCGAAGATGCTATCGGGCATTCCGTGCATGGTAGTGTGGCAGAGCTCGACGCGAAAGCGGCTGGCAATTTCGAAGCGGCAAATGACAATGCTGATGCGAAGGGTGACGAGAATGAGGCGAGCTCTGCCGAGAATGATTCGACACCCGAATCGAGTCCTGGAGTAATTGCTTCGACGGCAGAAAGTTCCGACGAAAACGGCACTGCACAATAGGCTAGGTCGGAGACTTGGCTGCAACAAACTAAGCTCATGGCGAAAAAGAAACATCGTCAGAAAATACGTGCGGAATTTAAGAAGCGGCACCAAGGACGCGTTCGAACTAGCGACCTAACGCGTCAGTACCAACAATCCGATGACGATGTCGATTTACCCTCGCGCGAACGAGTTAGCGGAAAGGGTGAATTGACTCGCCGGCGAACGATCGTTGGAGAGCATCTGGGCGATGATGTCGATGGCCTGGGATTCGATCTGAACCTGGACCAACCTGGATTACTTCGAGGCCGCGTGCTTCGCGTCCATGGACTCAATTGTGTCGTGCGTACCGATGAGGGACGAGAATATCGTTGTGCAGTGCGACAACTGCTGAAATCAATTTCTACAGAGCAGCGTCACGTTGTCGCCGCTGGTGACTTGGTTGCGTTTCGACCCGAAGGCGAAGACCAAGGAATCATCTTGTCGATTGGAACGCGGCACGGTGTTCTTAGTCGCACCAGTCGCGGGAAGCGACACATCCTAGTCAGCAACGTAGACTTTGTCTTCATTATCGCAAGCGCTTCCGATCCAGAACTCAAGCCGCATTTGATTGATCGATTCTTAGTAACCGCTGAGCAAGCAGGTCTTGAGGCGGTGATTGTCATCAACAAAGTGGACCTAGTAGAGCCAGCCGAATTCTTGCCCGCTGTTGGTGTCTATGCCCAGCTCGGCTATCAGGTCATCCTCACAAGCGCCGAAAGCGGCGTGGGTATTTCGCAGCTGAAGCAATTGATTCAGGGAAGGCAGAGCGTATTTACGGGCCAAAGCGGTGTAGGTAAGAGCTCCTTGCTGAATGCGATCCAAGAAGGTCTTGGGCTTCGTGTTCAGCCGATCAGCGAAGACAATCGCAAAGGCAAGCACACAACGACGACCGCTGAGCTTATTGCCTTGGATGAAGGTGGATTCTTAATGGATACGCCCGGCATCCGTCAGCTTGAGCTATGGGACGTTTTGCCTGAAGAGGTAGCAGGATTGTTTCGCGACATTCGACCCTACGTGAGCCATTGTCGCTTTCCAGACTGTACGCATATCCATGAAGTCGATTGTGCCGTGTTGGCTGCCGTTGCGGACAATCGCATCGACCCGCGCCGATACAACAGCTTTGCACACCTTTTCGACGAACCCACTAACTCTCGCTAAAGGTAACTGTCTAGCGAGGCTAAAATCGCTTCGCAATGCGCAAGCATCGCTCTTGAAGCGTGTATAATTGAGTGCCTTCAAAGTCATTCAAACTGAGTTGTTCGAATTTTCTCACTCAACCGCTAGGGCTGAGAACTGCTTGCGAGCGATTCTGCTGAATCCCACCATTGCCTGACCAGGGAGCTTCTGTCCAATGATCTATCCGTCACGGCGAATTCGGAATCGATTTAACCTAACTCTGTTTGCGTTCGCTGTTTACGGAAGTCTCCTACTGCCTTCCTCTTCGGCTCAAGAAATCAAGTACGAGGATCGCATCGGTTCGAATAAAGACTTTGATATGTGCGAAGATTTTCGATTCAAGCGCATAACAAAACTGGTTCAGGAAAAGAAAATTTCCCAGCAGCAGGGGTACAACATTTGGAAACGAGTGCGGTCTGATAAAGAGGCCACGGAGAAAGCACTTGCAGCGGCGGTTGAGGCCAAAGAATTGACACAGGATCAGGCAGACCGATTACTACCGCTGGTAGATATGGAAATGAAGTACTTTGAAAGTCGGCATGGTCTCTTTGGCAAACCAAAAGAACTTGTCGATGGAAGATTCGAAGTAGGGGAGGTTTCCGCCGAGAACCGTGCGGCCATCTACCAACGTTTGATCGCTGCGAATGAGCGTGGCGATATGTACGACTATGATGTGGCTTCCATCATGAATCAACTCTACGCTGGCTTCGATGAGCAAACGGCTTCGGTCGAAGAGGTGGCGAATTATCGTACGGCACTCAATCCGCGGATTGCCCAGAGTGGATCCGAGCAGCGTGTTTTTCAGAACGCTAAAATGCAACGGAAGGGCAGTGCTAGCTCGGCCTATGATGTTCAGCAGATAAAAATTGCTGATCCGGCAGAATGGACCAAGAATCTTGAAGCGCCAATCTATTCTGGTCCACAACCCGGGGAGAAGGTGCCGTCGCTTACGCTGGTCAACTTGCGAGGCAAAGCCGCGGGTCAGGAATTTGACCCCTTGGATTTGGCAGGCGATAAATTGCACCTGATGGTTTTCGCCCGCAAGTCACGCACTTTTGGGCGTTTCCTAGGACATCTTGCAAACCAACTTCAGGCCATTGGTGAAAGCTCGAAACAACCTTGGGCCATGTCGGTGATCGTATGCACCGACGATGCGAACGAAGCGGAGAAGAGTTTTACGGTGCTTGACGAGCGCTACCCCGAGCATCTTATGGTTGGCCTATCTAAAGACGGCGCGGCTGGGCCACCGGCGTATGGATTAGATAAGAATATTACGGCCACAGTCATCGTCGTGAAGAAAGGTCGAGTCGCATACAATTTGCCCTACGCTGGTGATGCTTTTTACACGCAGCCTCACATTCTGGGAGCAGTTGCCCAAGCGATGGAGGTTGATCACGATACGTTACGCAAGTACATCGGCAGTGTTCCAGGGGACGCAGCGATCATGGCTGCGACTCTCAAAAAACAGTCCGCTAATATGGCGTTTCCACCGCAGCAAGGGTTTCGCAGAAAGCTTGCCCCCTTAGTTTCGGCAGCAAAACTCACCCGCGCAGAATCTGCTGAGATCTATAAAGTTTCTGGTGATGCAAAGACGCTTCGCAGAAAAGTTGAAGAGCTAGTCAAAGCGGAAAAGCTCACTCGCGAAGAAGCAGACTCGCTGCTGGATTTGCAGCGATAGTAGATCCGGCCCAAGCCCGCAAGCCATGAATAAAATCAACGCAATCTCGATATCGGCATCGATATGCTTCGGAGTTGTGGTTGCCCCTCTGCTGAATTGTTCGGTTCTAGGTAAAGATCCGCTTCGAAAGCCAGTAAATTCACAAACGCACGAACTGGTCGACTTTGAGAATGACTTGATTCCCATGTTTACCAAGCTAGGGTGCAACGCGGGGAAATGTCATGGTTCTGCCATCGGCCGCGGAGATTTTAAGCTATCGCTCTACGGTGGGACGCCTGTCGCAGATTACGAGGAGATCGTAAGGAAACTGGGCGGGCGACGCGTCAATTTGAATCATCCTGAGTCGAGTCTCCTGTACTTGAAACCAACGGAATTGGTCGGGCACGATGGAGGCACTGTTTTCGAACAAGGTGATGAAAGTGCGAGGAAATTGCTGAGCTGGATCCGGCAAGGGGCCAAGTATGTTTCGCAGCGTGAACTATTGCGAATCGATGTTACGCCCAAAATCTTTCACGCGGCCCAAGTTGGCGATGTGACTCCGCTGAAGGTAATGGCTGACTACGATGATGGTTCCAGCCGCGATGTAACCCGTCTGACACAGTTCGTCGCCGAGGATGGTTCGGCCCTCGCCATTAATAACGAACTCGCAACGGCAAAGGTGATGCGACCTGGTCGCCACATTCTGATGGCAAGATACTCGACCGAGGTGGTCCCGATCGAGCTGATGTCTCCGCTCAACGTGGCAGAGGTCGATTTGTCGTCGGAGCTTCGCAGCAATTTTATCGATGAGCAGATATTGCGTTCTCTGGCTGAACTTCGATTGCCAGTTTCCCCTCGGCTCGATGATCGATCCTTTATACGTCGCGTCACATTGGACCTGACGGGAAGATTGCCAGATTCCAAAAGTGCACCCGAGGACGGGGTGGGGAATCGGGAAGTACTAGTGGATTCCTTGCTCGCCTCGGAGGAGTTCGTCGAGTTTTATTCCTTGAAATTGGCCAAGCTGTTTCGTGTTCGCTCCAAAGTCGACAAGAACAGCGTTTCTACAACTCCAAAGGCTGCAAGAGCTTTTCACGATTGGCTAGCCCAGCAGCTGCGAGATGGCGTAGGCTACGACAAAGTGGCACAAGAGATCCTGACGGCAACCGGGGACTCGGCCGAAAATGGGCCTGCAACATTCTTCACACTTGTTGAAGATGCAAGGCAGCAAACTGAGTTTGTCACTGAGGTCTTTATGGGATGTCGGATGAAGTGCGCAAACTGTCATAACCATCCGCTCGATCGCTGGACTCAAGATGATTTTCATGGTTTAACAGCAATGTTTGCGAAACTAACTCGAAGCCAAATCATTCAGCTAAATTCACTAGGCAAAAATATTCATCCGAATACTGGGGAGCCAGCTCGCATGAAGATTCCAGGCGGAGCGTTCTTGCCGACCGATGTGCAAGATGGGCGGCAAGCTTTTGCGAACTGGTTGGTGAAAAGCGACAATCCATTTTTTGCCAAGGCGATCGTGAACCGACTTTGGAAATCGATGATGGGCCGTGGGCTGGTCGAGCCGGTGGATGATTTTCGAGCGACCAATCCAGCGACACATCCGGCCTTGTTGCAGCAGCTTGCAAACGATTTTGTGCAGCATGACTATGACATTCGGCACACCTTGAAAACCATTGCTATGAGCTCGGCGTATGCTCGGAGTTCAAATCCCGTTGACGCAAACGAGGCAGATCAGAAATTTTATTCCCACGCAATGCTCAAGCCGCTTGAACCTGAAGTGCTTGCCGATGCAATTTTTGATGTCCTGGGAGTGCCTGGAAGGTTTGGCAACGAGGAATGGGACACCCGAGCTGTTCAACTTCGCGATGGTTCGATTCCTTCTGACGCATTGGATGTGCTTGGCCGCTGCGATCGGAGTAATTCTTGCGAAGGAGCGCCTTCACCCACGGGTCCCTTGGCACAAAAACTCCATTTGCTGAACGGAGAGCTCTTGAATCGCAGGCTTGGTAGCGGGCGCTTGCACAAGCTCATCAAATCAAATCGTAAGCCATTTCAGATTGTTAACGAGTTTTACCAAATAGCCTTGAACCGAGAGCCCAATGAGCAAGAGTCGAAGTTCCTTGCGGAACTGTTGGATTCAAGCCAATCTGCAGAGCGTCAGCGTGAAGTGCTCGAAGATTTCGTTTGGAGTATTGTCACTTGCAAGGAATTCACGACGAACCACTAATGGGTCAAGTATTTAACGATTAGTACTGGCAACCCAAAAAACTGAAGCCACACTGGATGACCTATGAACACTTTTGAGAGATGCGATGGCGTGACGCGACGCAGCTTGGTGCGCGTGGGTGGACTCGCGGCTCTAGGTCTGGGCTTGGGAGATTTCTTTCGGTTAAAACGCAGTATGGCGGCGAGCCCCAACTTGCATTTGAGACCCAAGGCTAAATCTTGCATCCTCATTTGGCTGGACGGCGGTGCCAGTCATCTGGACACCTTTGATCCAAAACCCGGCGCACCATCTGAGGTTCGTGGACCTTTTGAATCGATAAACACCAAATTGACTGGTGTTCGAATCAGCGAGCATCTGCCTCAAACTGCAGGCATTTTGGACAAGCTTGCGTTGATTCGCAGCGTTACCTCACCTTTCGGTGTGCATAATTTTGCAATTCAGTATTTGATGACTGGTTATAAACCTACTCCGGCACTCGAGTATCCGGGGATGGCATCGGTCGTGGCACACATGCGAGCACAAACAGACGTTCTGCCAGCGAATATCGCGATCCCCAATCTCATTTCCCGTGATGCTGCTACGATCGGAAATGGATTTCTTCCGAATAGTACCAAGCATTTTTCGCTGGGAAGCGATCCTGGCAAATCGAACTATCGAGTACGCGATCTCGATTTTTACCAAGGGTTGGATATTACTCGCCTTGAACGACGCCGCACTATAGTCAATGCGATGAACCAGTTCGGCAGTCTCAAATCCTCGGAGGATGGGCCCACTGATCCAGACTTGGAACGGGCATACAACTTGATTGCTTCCGAGCAAGCAAAAGCGGCGTTTAATCTTGAGGAGGAGCCTGAGGAGATGCGCAAGCGCTACACGATTGATCCGAGGGCCAATGTTCAGGACTCGAACAATATCGGCCAGCAGTGTTTGTTGGCTCGAAGATTGGTCGAACGTGGTGTTCCCTTCGTAACTGTCAACAACACTGGCTGGGATAACCACCTTGATCTAGCCACCTACGCTAACCGGCACCCGGGAGATCCAAGATCAGCCTCTCACGCATTAATTCCGGGTTTGGATAAAGCACTGACAGCACTGATTGGAGATCTGTCCGAGCGTGGGATGCTTGATGAAACATTAGTAGTCGTCATGACTGATTTCGGGCGGACGCCCAAGATCAATAGTACCGGTGGTCGCGATCACTGGCCCAATTGCTTTAGTGTTGCAATGGCGGGAGGTGGTGTACAAGGCGGGCAAGTGATCGGTGCGAGCGATGCACTGGGAGAATTCGTGCAAGATAATCCTGTCACGCCAAGTGATCTTAGCGCGACGATATATACGCTGCTAGGAATTGATCCCTCACACGAATTGCATACGCCCGACGGCCGGCCCATTCGCGTCGCTCCACAGGAATCGAAAGTTGTTGAGGAATTGTTGGCGTGATTGCAAAGTTGCGTTGTTGGAGCACGACCCGAAAGAAGCAGCGATGTAGCGGCAGTGCGATCAACGAAAACTTCACATTCGGCGCCTGTTCAGTGATGCTGTCACTAGGGATAGCCACGACTATCCTTTGTAACGTCTCCTTGATTTATGGGCAGGGTCCGCCAATTACGGACCTTGCATTCTCTCCGGATGGCAAGTTGTTAGTTTGTTGCTCGCAGCGCGGCCTGCAGGTGTTTAGCTGGCCTGCACTAAAGCTCCAAAAGACAATCGAGGTTTCTTCTGCCAATCTGCGTTGCTTAGCATTTTCGCTCGAGGGTACGCGGCTAGCGTTGGGAGGAGGCGATCCAGCGGTGGATGGAGTCGTTGAAGTCTTCTCTTGGCCTACACTACAGCCGCAAATGAAATTATCAGGCCACGACGATTCTGTTTCGGCTCTGGTTTGGCAAGGCGATAGTAAGCTGGTTTCTGCAAGTCTCGATCGAAATCTGATCTACTGGGATCTGGAATCGCAAGAGGCGATAAGAACGTTGCGAGGCCATTCCCGCGCGGTTCGTGCTGCTTGCTTTCTTAGCCAGAACGAATTGGTAACGGCGGGCAGCGATCATTCCGTTCGAGTTTGGAATGTCGACACTGGCGAGCTACTGCGAAGTCTGAATCAACACTCCAAGCCAGTCAGTGCCATGCAGATGCGTCCACTTTCTATAGGTTTGCCAATGGTGGCGACGGCTGCTGGAGATCGCAGTATTCGTTTTTGGCAACCGACGATAGGACGCATGATGCGTTACATCCGATTGGATTCCAAACCCTTGGATATAGCTTGGATCGATGAAGCACGCATTGTCGCCTCCTGCGTCGATGGCGGATTGCGAGTCATAGATTCCGACAATGTGAGTGTGCTTCAAACCATTCCCGCGCTGCAAGAATGGGCCTACGCCATTGCTGTGCATCCAACCGATGCAACGCTTGCAATTGGTGGTAGCAACGGTTTGATCCGGCGCCTGCAGCTGCCGGCGCTCGACGCCGCGACAAAGGAATGATAGCAAAAGTCCTCCGGCTATCTCTGTCCGAAACTTTAGCAATTCTGTGCAAAAACTGCGGATGGACTTGATCCGCTTTTGGCATTTCTGCGAAAAGTCGAGATCGAAGAATCGCCTTCTTGATTTCAGTCCACCGCCACGGAAATTGGTTCCTCCGTTTCCTGCATTCCCTTGTATATCTGGGAAGGATGATTTCCGGTCATGGAAAATCCTCAGCAAGTCCCCAGCAATTTGGCTGCCGAAAAGAGTCCAACAGCGCCGTCGATGGCATTGCAGCCATTTCAGCTATCTGAATTAGATGCATCGGCGACGCCGGAGGCAGTCGTTGGGAATTTGGCAGACGTAGAATTGGACCTGCGTGTCGAATTAGGGGCGACGCAACTAAGCTTGGCGCAAATCATGAAGCTTCGTCGCGGATCTGTTGTTCCACTGGACGTCGCGATTTCTGAACCAGTCCGCTTGTTTGCCGATGAGCAGCTCATAGCCATGGGCGAAGTCATGGTGCTCAACGATCAGTTCTGCATTCGCATCACAAAACTAATTCAAGGTCAGGATCAGGAAGGGGCCGAAGCCAGCTCGCAGGATTTGTCTACGGACATGGAGGTGGAAGATGCTGCTTAGGATCTTGTTCACCCTTGTAATTGGCGGATTTCATTTCAGCCTAAAGATGCCTATTGCATTTTCCCAAGATGGGCCAATGCGAACCTACCAAACGGAGGCGGGGTATCGTCCCGCCGCGCCAGCTTCCTTCAGTCACGAAGCGCCTTCAAGCAATTCGCGTCAAATCACGCCGCAACAATTAGAGTACATGCAGAATCAGCCGACTCAGCAGATTCACCTGGCTGCTGGTTCCCGGTCTTCGCAAGGGAGACCGAAAAAAGAAAATGCTCAACACGGAATTGAGCTTAGTAATGCATCAGAAGCATTGAACCCCGTCAAACGGACTCCGTTTAGTCCTCCGACGAAGGCGGGACAGGAGCTTGAGAAAGAACCAGACTCTGCACTTGGATCATTTGTCTCCGTTGCTTCCAGCCTATTCTTGGTCATCGGGTTATTCTTGGGACTGGTCTGGATCTTGAACCGGAATCAAGCCAAGGGAAAAGCAGCCCTGCCCGAGGAAGTGTTGCAGGTGCTGGGGCGCACTGCGGTCGGGCCAAAACAACAGTTGGTCGTGTTGCGTTTTGGTCCGAAGATTCTCTTGGTAAGTCAATTTCAGGGCGAAATGCGTCCACTTGGAGAACTGCAAGATGCTTCCGCAGTGGACGATGTCTTGACGGCGTGCAATTTGGAAGTTGGCTCTAGTAGCAATTCGAAATCCAGAGAGTCGGATTCGGTACTTGGTGCTGGGCTGGAGCAAGCCAAGCTGCTGGCCGATAGTCTATTCCAATCCGGAAACTCACTGGCAGCTACAAAAGACCATGCTTCTGCAAAAAACACGAATGCTGCAAGTAACGGGTCAGCCAATTCTTCAGGCGTTTTGGAGCAAGGAGTCTAGCGTGATTCGATTGCTTCCAGCCTTCCTGTTCGCAGCGGTTCTATTGTGCCCGCAAGTATACTGCGCCGCTCAAGTTCGATTTGAGCCCGTAACGGAGTCGGCGAGTCCATCAACTCCGTCCAAAGATCTTGGCGTAGATCGATTGCTCGACCAAGTTGTTCAGGATTTTCAAAATCCATCCACAGCCGCTTCAAGCTCCGACGGACTACTAGGCGCTTCGTTCGGCGAGATCAGCTCGGGCGAAAGTCAAGCTGATTTCTTGCGACAACATCTCAGTGGCAGTCTCCAAGCAGTCTTGATGGTATCCGTGCTCAGCCTAGCACCAGCCATTCTCTTGATGACAACTTGCTACGTGCGAGTTGTAGTCGTGATGGGACTCCTGCGGCAGGCGCTTGGCACGGGGCAGTTGCCGCCCAATCAAGTTGTCACATCCATCGCCATCTTCATCACCTTGTTTGTCATGGCGCCCGTCTGGAACCGTGTGTATGAGGATTCGATTCGCCCCTATACGGCGGAGAATTCCGAAATGAGTGCTCAGGAGGCCTGGCAAGCAGGTGTGGCACCGATTCGTGAGTTCATGTTCCAGCAGATTCTCAGCGCTGGTAACCAAGATGATGTGCACTTGTTCTACGGCTACTACGCTGGTGGAGGGCAAGCGGTGCAGTATCAGGAGGACGTGCCGCTGCAGGTGCTATTACCGGCATTCATGTTGAGCGAGCTCAAAACGGCTTTTCTAATGGGCTTCATGATCTTTATGCCGTTCCTGATCATTGATCTTGTCGTAGCGTCAGTGACCATCTCGATGGGCATGATGATGTTACCGCCGACGATGATTTCCTTGCCTTTCAAACTGCTACTGTTTGTTCTGGTAGACGGCTGGGAATTGGTAGTAATGATGCTGCTGCGCAGCTTTGGAACTATGGGATGATCGAGGGCTAAACATGGATTCACCTGAAGCGATGGACGTCATCCGTTCCGCTGTTTTACTGGCGCTAACTGTGGGGTTACCGCTACTAGTAGTAGGATTAGTCGTCGGAGTCCTTGTTAGTCTGTTTCAGGCGGTGACGCAGATCCAAGATCAGACAGTTAGCGCAGTTCCAAAAATACTGGCAATCGTTCTGGCGCTGATCGTTTGCTTGCCGTGGATTGCAGATCGCATGGTCGAGTACACCAAGAGTACCTACCAGCAGATTCCATCGGTCATTAGGCAGTGAGAACGAGACTGGAATGGACAGTGCATTGTGGCTAATGCTGCAGAAACCGACTTGGGTCTTTGCTGCTCTTTTCCTACGCGTCTTACCTATCGCATTTCTATTACCACCTAACGTGGCTAAGGTCGTTCCACGCAAGATTCGAATTGGCTTGGTCCTAATTGTCGCCCTGCTTCTCCTGCCCCCGGCTTTGCGGAACGCAGAGTTGCCAAATAATGGGGGCGAGCTGATTGCAGCACTGGCTTGCGAACTGATTTTCGGTGCCTTGCTCGGATGCGTATGTATGCTGACGTTGCTTAGCATGCAGCTTGCAGGCCAGCTGATTGGGCAGCTAGCTGGAATCAATGGAGTAGATTCTGCGGAAGCACGCGACGAGCTTCCAGTAGTGGCGCAGCTTTTCGGGTGGATGGCATTGATTTTGATTCTTTCCTCGGGAGCTCATCGTGAACTCGTCAAGTGTGTGTTGGACAGCTTCGATGCATTACCCGTAGGCGCCTGCGTCTTTCAATCAGGCTGGCTTCACGACTTCCAGGTTGCGGTCAGTCAAAGTTTGGCCCTAGGTTTAAGACTGGCTGCACCCGTTGGCCTCGCACTAGTCATGTCCAATATTCTGACTGGGCTGATCGCACGCAGCCTTCCGCAGTTGAACACGCTGTCGGTTGGATTTAGCACGAATCTCATCGTGATGCTTTTCGCAATCTTCATGTTGGCAGGCGGAATCGGTTGGACATATCAAAATGAGCTGGTGCAATGGATTGATCAATACCGGCAAATGACGAGTAGGAGCTAAAAGCAGTGGCCGACGAGGGAGAAAGGAAGCATCAGCCAACAGCCCGATACCGCAAGAAATTGCGCGAAGAAGGTAGATTTGCTCGAAGTCAGGACTTGGGAGCGGCTCTCGTGTTGGTGACTTCGCTAGGAATTCTCTGGCTTACGGGCCCGGGTCTGTTTTCGAAACTCCAGTCCATGACGGACAGTTCGCTTGCGGTCCGCGAGCTACCGCGCCAAGGCGAGCTTGTGGACTTATTTCGTTTACAGATATCCGAGGCCTTGTGGCTGGTACTTCCCTTGTTGGCGATGACCTGCGCGACAGCTGTCATCTACCAATGGTTCCAATCTGGTTTTCAAATCTTCCCATCCAAACTCGCGCCGGATTGGCAGCGCGTCAACCCAATCGAAGGAACGCGTCGACTTTGGAGCTCTGGCGGAACAGGGCGATTGGGGTTCGGTCTACTCAAAATAGTCGTAGTAGCCTTGATACTAGGCTTCGAAATCTGGTCGGCTGGTGATGCTTTACTTAGCACGGCAGGGTACAGTTCGGCAAAGGTTGCTGCGATTGTCGGCACTTCGCTCATTCAGTCAGGGCTAAAAGTAGCTTTAGGTTTGGTCGCATTGGGTTTGCTCGAGTACGGATATCAATACTGGATCTTTGAAAGATCGATACTGATGACTGACGAAGAGCTGCGCGAGGAATTGAAGTCCGAGGCACAGCATCCTCAGCTTGCACAAAGAAAAAACCAGCTGCGTCAAAAGAATCTGGGCAGCTAGTTTTTTTGTAAGCCAAGTGCTGCCAGATGGTTACTGTCGGGTATAGCGATTGCGATAGCTAGGAATGGAATTTGCCGGTTCTGCTAGCGTTGGCGAAACACCCTCCGACAAATATCGATTCACAACATTGGGTGCTACCACGGCCCGTTTGTTCACGCTTTCCACGTTGGTAAAAGTTTGTACCAACGGCGTTGTTGCTACAGATGTTTCTTGTGGATCTTTTTGTTGATCTAATGATTCCTCATTTTTTCGACGCTGTGCGGCCAATTTTTTTTCCCTGGCAAGTGCGTCACGTTCCGCGGCAATATCTACAAAACCCTTGAAATCTTCTTTAGCTGGCACATTCGGAAATTCGCTTGTTTCAGCGTTGGCCGCTTCGGCTACATTTTCCTCGGCCACCGAATTCCAGTTGGCATGGAAAGGGTTTTCACTCGTCTCTTCCTTAGTGCCACCGCTCGCACTTCCTGTGTTGTCGACGTTGTCGTCCATGCTGTTTCCACTGTTCGGATCCACTTGTGTAAGCATGCCATTTTCGTCGCTTGAGGTGGTCTCGGTGCCAATGCTGGTAAACAGCACCATCGCATTTCGTTCGAGGTCGTCGTCCACCATGTAGTATTCTCTAGGCGTGTCGGTAGAAGATTCATCCGATTTGTTAGATGGCAGGACAGATTCATTTCCGACTTGCTCAGTGCCTTGCCCGCTATCTACGAGTTGAGAATCTTCGCTGGTTTCAGTAAGCAGTGTTGTACATCCGAACGTACCTAGCATCACGACAATACCTAATGCGAAGCCTTTAAGTGAGTAGCTGCGCAGGCGTGCAGACTCGGTTCCAAAGACTGCGTATGCCATAGAGCCGAGGCACCCAAACAATAGAGAGAGAATGATCCACAGGACTTTCTTTCCTCCCGAGTGAGATTTGGACATGGCGCATTCCACGATACAGATCAGCGGGTGAGCGATCAGATAGAAGAGACCAATCAGAATGGCAAGGAAGCTTAAGAATAGAACTGCGATCTGCATCATCATTCTCCAAGGAATACGGATGTAGGCGATTTGGGGCCGTCGAAATAATCGCTCGAAACATAGGCTGTCAGTAATAAATTCAGCCTATTTCTAGCCGTGGGGCGACTATACAGAAATGAAAAGTAGGTCGAATAAGAGCGTTTCCCGCGGCAGAAAACAACGCAAACATCCAGCACATGCGGTTCTTATGGCGGACCCATCCGAATGCAACGTTGTTAACGGTATTGTTGGCTCATCGTAAATTGAATCTCCGGGTGGAGCATGATTCGCTTTTATCGCGTGAGCAGACTTTGCTCCGTTAGAAGTGGCGTGTCATCCGAACCGAAGAACGGGAAACGACAATCTGACCGTGACAGACGAGAATTCAACGCTAGCTGCTAGCGCTCCGATAGGCTCCGAGTGCGGTTCGAAAAACCCATCGACTGGCCAAGATCGAAGCAACTGTTGCCAGGAGAGTAAATCCAGCAAGTGGCCATTCCCAATCAGCTCGCGGAGTCAAAGGCTGTGCTAGCAGCCGAGCTGGAACATTTACAACGACTAGCACTGGAATCACGAAGGTGAAGATCAGCATGAGAGGTAGACCCCAGCCGCGCGAATATATCTCCATGGGGTAGCGCGAGAAATTGGTGATGTAAAACCAGAAGTCATAAAGAGTTTGATTGCGTCCAAGCCAAACACTAGTGGCGGCGAGGCAAATCATCAGACTATATAGAATGGCAACTCCGCAAAGTACGTAAACAGGGTAGAGCACCAGCATCGACCATTCAAAATGCCAAGGATTCTCGGCGCGTGTTGCGAGTTGATTGAGACTAAACAGTAGCAGGAAAGTCCCTAGGATAATATTGGAGAGGCTAGACCAGCTGACTTTGCGAAAGGAGATCAGGAACTGAGTGTCGATGGGCTTGAGCATCGCAAAATCGAGTCCGCCCGTTCGAATCAGCTCGCTAAATTCTTCTGAGTTCGGCATGAAGAATGCCTGGACTATAGAGTTGATAATCCAAGTTGTGCCCATAAAGACAAAGAACTCGTACTTGCCCCACCCCGTCTCGGAGCCGATTGAATTGGCGTGCTCGAAGATGATCCAGTAAAAACCAATGTTCATCATCGACCAAGCGAGGCTTGAAATCGATTCTAGAATGAAATTCGTGCGGAACATCATGTCGCGCACGAGTGAGTTGCGAGCGAAGATGCCGTAGACTGCCCAGTAATTGGGATGACTGGATTTCGGCTTCGATTCGTTGGATGGATGGGATTCTTTCTTCTCCGGCTGTGACATGATTAACCTCCAAAACCGCTATAGCGCCTGACACCTCGGGCGTAGAGGAATCTGGCGAGGGCAATCATGACGAGAAGCCAAACAAACTCAATGCCGATTTGTTGCCAAAGCTCGTCTTCGGGTACTTTCCCTAGAAAGATCG
Source organism: Planctomycetota bacterium (assembly GCA_039030255.1). Classification (GTDB taxonomy): domain Bacteria; phylum Planctomycetota; class Planctomycetia; order Pirellulales; family Pirellulaceae; genus Aureliella. Next base: position 14,545 of record JBCCEO010000002.1, read on the forward strand.
CTGCTGGAAAGTATGCCAAATACCGAAACGGCAAATAGTCGACGAACGTTGCCCAGGGACTTGGCAGCAAATCTAGCGGAAACATATGACCAGACAAAAAGAAGTTGAGCAGCATGTACACAAAGAGTAATGAGCTAACTTCTAAGAACCAAAATCCGATCAAGCCGATACAAAGGTCGAGCAAGAATCCGAGTAGGAATGCGAGCACCAGCGAAATGACGAAGGCTAGTATGACTTCGGCCGAAGGCCAACCTTCAAAGTATCCTCTGCATAGAAAGAAGACCAAAGCGAAAGGCAGTATTGCGATCGTATAGTACGCGACTTTGTGCGCCATTCTTGCAAGTAGCATGAATCCGATCATGTCGATCGGTTGCACCAAATATTTCTTGATCTCGCCTTCGCGGATTTGTTTTGCGGTCTGCGAGGCGAGCCCCGGCATGCTGGAGAATGCACGTCCGAGCATGGAGAGCAAATAGTAGGCGACCATATTCTGGAAGGTGTAGCCGACGAGCGTGTTTGCTTCGTCATCGGTTCCAGTGCCATTGCCGACCGATTCGAATACGGCCCACCAAAGAAAAATCTGCGTGATAATCGGCAGGAAGCGCATCAAAGTTCCGAGCGCAAAATCTCCGCGATAGGCCAGCCGTTCCTCCAAAGCGGTACGGAAGATCATCCACCAGCAGACGATTCGACTTGTGATACTCAAAGGTTGCATGCTATTCCGGCGACTCCGGTGCATCTGTATAGAGTTTGGCTATTACTTCCTCCAAAGGAGGATCTTCAACCGAAATGTCTTCGACTTGATAATGCTGCAGGATTTCGCCCAAATTTTTGGTCACTTCGGCTCTTGGGCAACGCAAAGTGACTTTGGGCAGCTCAACCGATTCTACTTCGGCGAATCGTTCCAAGCCCTCTGCAGATTGTCCCTCCGCTAGTTGCAAACGCAGGATTCTCTGCCCAGAAAAACTTTCGATGATGTCGTCCAGGGAACCGTCGAACTGGATTTGACCATCGGTAATCACGACCACACGTTTGCAAAGAGCAGCGATGTCCTTCATATAGTGGCTTGTGAGCAAGATCGTGATCTTACGTTCCTCTTGGTAGTACTTGAGGAATTGCTGGATGTTGTGTTGCGCGATGACATCCAGGCCAATGGTTGGTTCGTCGAGAAATAAAACTTCTGGAGAATGAAGCAGCGCCGCGATCAACTCCATTTTCATTCGCTCGCCGAGCGATAGCTCGCGGACCGGTCGGCCAAGAAGATCTTTTACGTCCAGCAATTCGGAGAGTTCTTCCATGCATCGCGAAAATTCAGATTTTTCGATTTGATAAATCTGTTGGTGCAGACGAAAGGACTCTTGGGCGGGGAGGTCCCACCAGAGTTGGTTTTTTTGTCCCATTACCAGGGCGAATCGTCGTCGGTATTCGTTGTTTCTCTCCCAGGGAACGTGGCCCATGACGGTCGCATTGCCACTGGTGGGATAAATCACGCCCGACAGCAATTTGAGCGTGGTGGTTTTTCCGGCTCCATTGGGCCCCAAGAACGCGACAAACTCGCCTTGCTCTACCTTCAGGTCAATTGACTTGACGGCATTTACATCGCGATATTCCCGTTTCCAAAGCCCTTGAATTGCGGCTCGCAATCCTTCTTGCTTTTGGTAAACGCGATAAGATTTAGAGAGTTCAGAGATTTCGATAATAGCCATAGCAGCGGATTATAGATTCCTGGCTAATTCGGACCACCACGTACGGGCACAAGTTGAGGTTGTTTGTGAACTGTATCGCGATCGAGGTAACAACCTCCAGGAAGTGCTTTGTATGTCCATTAGAGTTGGATTAGGACACGATACACACAGATTGGTCGCTGGAGGTCCATTGATTCTGGGTGGTGTAAAAATTGATTTCGATTTTCACCTGGAGGGACATAGCGACGCCGATGTGCTATTGCATGCCATCACCGATAGCTTGCTCGGAGCTGCAAACTTAGGTGATATTGGGCAGCTTTTTCCAGACACGGCCAGCGAGAACAAAGGACGAGACTCGGCCGAGATGCTCCAGCTGGCTTGGCGCCAAGTTTGGCAAGCGGGTTGGACAATCGAAAACTTGGATTGCGTTGTACTTGCAGAACGGCCGAAGTTACTGCCACACAAAAAGTCGATCTGTGCGCGCATCGCCGAAATCTTAGATGTCCAGATAGATCAGGTCGGACTTAAAGGCAAAACCGGAGAGAAGTCAGGCGAGATCGGACAAGGAAAGATCATGCAAGCCGTGGTGGTTTGCCTCCTCAGCAAAAAATGAGCGAGTATCGGTGCTTGGCCTAGGTGAAGAAAAGGCACTGCATCGTTGGTTGGTCAATGAACAACGAAAAAAGGCAGCCCTGAGGCTGCCTTTGCTATGCTCCGTTAGCTAACCAAAGATCTAGGTTAACCAATAACGTCGTTTAGAGGTCCAGCGACCAACCTTCGCGATACTCGCGATGCACGAACTGATTGACGCCTTCATCGTTGGTGCACTTCAAGTTCTTCGCGTCCCACTGGTAAGTCTTTCCGACTTCGCCGCGTAGAGCGAGGATTCCGACCAGCATGGTTTCGGTAAGACGTCCAGCGTATCCGAAGTTGGACATGGTGCCCGTCTTGTACTCGCCAGTAATCGACTTCACGAATTCCCACTTCTGACGCTCGTCGTTACTTCCGCTGTATGGAATACGAGGAATCGAAGGCTCTGGTAATTCGAAGTCTTTGGTGACTTCACCGTTGCGGATGAAGTCGAAGCGAGCACCGTAGTCGTCTGGTGAGAAGATCGTAGCTTCGCTACCTACGACAACGGCTCCACTGGTCTTCCTCTTCAGCTTGCCAGACTTCTGGTCTGCGATTCGCTTTTGGAAACTTGCAGGAAGCTGTTCTAGGATTTCGTCCGGTGGCAAGTTGCCGCCGTCGTACCAGTAGAAGTTGGTTGCCGCCAAGCCTTCGCGCTCAGGGAATTCAAACTTCAAGGTAGAAGTCGATGGGAATTGTTCGTTGTCGACAATGCCCGAGTTCTGGACGGCGGTGACAGAAACTGGATCCCAAAGCTTGAGAGCCATGACAGGCATGTTGGTCGTATGGCACGCCATGTCACCAAGTGCACCGGTGCCGAAGTCGATCCAGCCACGCCAGTTGAAGCGGTGGTATGCATCCTTCTTGAAAGGTCGCATTGCAGCAGGTCCAATCCATGCATCCCAGTTCAGACCTGGTGGCAATGGATCTTCGCCTTCTGGTCGTCCAGCACCCTGTGGCCAAATTGGTCGGTTCGTCCAAACGTGAACTTCTTTGACTTCGCCAATGCCACCCGATTGAATGAGCTCTACAGCAGTTCGCAAGCCATTTTCGCTTGTTCCTTGGTTACCCATCTGCGTCACGACGCCTTGCTTCTCAGCCGTTTCACGAAGCATACGAGCTTCTTTGATCGACCAAGTCAACGGCTTCTGGCAGTAAACGTGCTTCTTGCGATTCATCGCCATCATGGCAGCAGCAGCGTGATTGTGATCCGGTGTACTGACAGTCACGATGTCAACCTTGTCGCCAAGTTTGTCGATCATCTCGCGGTAGTCAGTGAATTGTTCAGCATCTGGAAATTCGCGTCCCTTCTTTTTCAAAGTGAGACCATCTACATCACAAAGGCCCGCAACTGCGACTTCCTGGCCTCCGATGTGGCTGGTATCGCTACCACCCTTTCCACCGACGCCCACACAGGCGGCAGCCAGAGATTGCAGTGGCGAAGCTTGGAGCTTGGGCTGCAATGCAGTCCCCATCCAAACGCCAGCACCGACTGCAGCGGCCTGGCCTACAAATTGACGACGATTTTTTCTTTGAGACATTGGAACCTCTGTGGTTGGTTGGAGGAGGCAATGAGGAATAGAGTATGTTCAAACGGCAGCTGTCACTACTGACGTTTAGAGCCCCAATAGTATACGTAGAATCCATCGGGCAATATAGACTCTGCTCAGGACAAGTCCTAGGAAGGACCCGCCTTCTCAAGAAAAACACCAGAATCCCTACTCTGGGATGAATTCTCGCTCGCTTTGAAGAAAGAAAATGCTAACCCTTTTGGCGAATCGATCGCATTGGAGTACCCTAGATCCTAGAGTGAATCTTCGTTGACTCACTGCGAAAGGCCGGTGCCAAATTTTTTTCGGCCTGTAAAGATTCAGGCTCCATCCCACGATCCTACACCTCGCTCGGAGTTCGAAGTGCGAACACACGAATTCTCACGATCCCCTTCCAAAACATTCTCCATCACGCAATTGTTGGTGGGCTTTCTTGCTGTATGCCCAATTCTCCTGAGCGGATGCAACCAAACACATTACGCCAACGTTCCGGAACTGGCTGCTTCGGATCAGCCGAGTTTAGGTCCCAAAGATCCGACCTTCCAATTGCGCGAGCCCGAAGCACCCGGCGAAGTAGAAAAGCCTGGCGAAAAAGGGGAAGCTCCTGAGGCGAAGCCCGAGACGAAACCGGAGCGCGATCCGGAGCCCGAACCTAAGCTTGATCCAGAACCTGAGCCTGAGGTGCCTAAACGGGAACCAGAGCCTGAGCCCCAGAAAGATGATCCCGAAGCGATTCAAAAGCTGACCGAAGCAGGCTTCGCACTGACGAAAAATGATGCGGGTGAAGTCATCGGCGCCAGCGTGGATCGTCGTGAGGAATCGGGCGAGCTCGTTGCACTTCTCGCCAAGCTTCCCAAGATCTCGACGCTTAAGTTGGCCGGCAGTGGAATTACCGATGCGGGCTTCCAGGAATTAGAAAGTCTGCAAGGCATTACCCGATTCGACCTGGAAGGCTCCGCGATTTCCGATGAGGCACTCAAATCCGTCGGGAAGCTCAAGAACTTGGGCGTGATTTCCTTGCGACTTACAAGTGTTACCGATGCAGGGCTTAGCCATCTACTGGGTGCCACGAAGCTGCGAGCACTAGACCTCCGTAATTCCAACATCACCGACGGCGGTATGGAAGCGATTGGCAAAATGACTAATTTGATCGACTTGCAGATGGAGCGTGCCAAGATCTCGACCGAAGGACTGAAGGCAATTACGGGACTTCAGAAACTGCGTTCACTCAACCTGAACACGATTGGAATTACGGACGAAGGATTGGAAGTCCTTGGACAATTGAAAGCCCTCGAGCAAATTCAACTCGACAACGCCTACATTTCTGACGAAGGAATGAAGTACCTGGGCAAGCTGCCCAAGCTCAAACGCTTGCGAATTCGCTACTGCGATGTCACCGGCGTGGGAATGAAAGAGTTCGCTGGATCCAAGACGCTTTCACGTTTGGAACTTCGTGATACTTCCATCGGTGACGACGCGATGGAGGTGATTGCAGGACTCGAAGCCGTTACCTATCTGGAATTGAATGAATGCCGTTTGATTTCGAGCGAAGGTTTTCAAAAACTAAAACCTTTGACGAAACTCAAAGAACTCCATCTATGGGAAACGGATTTCGATGATGCTGCCATGCAAGCCATCAGTGGCATGAAGGAACTCACCTATATCAACTTAGAAGCCACCAAGATTTCGAACGAATCCGTGGATGTCTTAGTTGGCTTCAAGAATCTGACCAAGCTGAACATTGCAGGCACACAGCTCAACGATGATGTGGCTGAAAAGCTAACGACGCTGCCCAATCTTACCTGGATCAGCGTGGCCAATAGCCAAATGTCGTACAGCGGAATCGATCTGTTGATCGAATCCAAAGAAACACTTGAGGTTGTCGAGTAGGCGGCAGGAGCGTTGCTTTTGACAATCTTCAGCCAGGCCAGAATGAGCCGATTATCCCTTCCGCCGGAAGATTCGTGCTCATCGAAACGCTGCCGAGGCAATGGCAAACATTGCCTCGCAATTCTTTAAGAATCTGCGGCACACAACGACGAAACCGAGAAGGTGGTATTCTCGGTCTAGTTTGAGGTGCTGAATCGTGTGGCGAGCATTCTTTTTTGCAGTTGGAATCATGCTTTTGATTGTCGGCGTGGAATGCATGCTGATCGACAGCGCCACGCTTGGCAAAGCGAAGATCGAAAAGGTCCAAGTCGACAATGGCTGGTTTCAAGAACCTGAGACAGTAGAGGTCTCTAAAGGGGGCAGGAAAATCGATCCCCCCGAATGGATGCCGTGGAGTCTCATTTTCACTGGAGCCGTCGTTCTTCTTTACTCATTCAGCCTGCCCGTGCGCTGGGGAAATTCCCCTCAATAGTGCCAAATCTACAGCGATGTCGACCAATATGACCTGATTCGTCCTGCTTTTGGACGATTGATCATTGACCTTGGGAATCTTCCCGCCTACATTCCTAAATCCACCTCCGCTAATACTTGGCGTTTCTTGAATTAGTTTTTTTGATAGAGGTGGTAGTTTGGTGGAAGTATTATGCCGATGCAAATGCGCAATTTGAGAGTTTTCTGTGATGTGGTTGCGCGCCACAGCTTTTCAAAAGCGGCGTCCGACAACGACATGACTCAAAGTGGTGCCAGCCAAGCCGTTCAGCAGCTCGAAGAGTATCTTCAGGTCAAGCTTATCGATCGTGGTAAGCGTCCGTTTGTGCTAACTCCAGAAGGTTTAGCCTTTCACGAAGGCTGTCAAAAAGTGCTGCGTCAGTTCGACCAACTGACCGAAGAGGTTCGCTCCATTGGCCGAGATATCGAAGGGCAAATTGCGATTGGTTCCATCTACAGCGTGGGGCTGAGCTATCTCCCAAACATAAAGAAGGCTGTGAATTCAGCTTTCCCAAAGGCTGAAGTTCGCTTTCAATTCGGCCACCCAGACGAAGTTTATCGCCTAGTGGAACAAGGTCGTGTGGATTTTGGTCTGGTGAGTTACCCGAAATCTGAACGCGGGTTCGCGACGACGGATTGGCATAAAGAGCAAATGATTTTGGCGGCAACCCCGAATCATTCCTTGGCTACCCAAGAGATTGTCGCCAGCCAAGATCTCACAACGCAGGCCCTGGTCGCCTTTGCTCCCAACTTGCGAATTCGGCACGAAATTGATCGTTACTTGCGTCAGCTTGGGATCACGATGCAGATCGCGGCCGAGTTGGACAATATTGATTCCGTGCGACATGCGATGGAAGTGAATGCGGCGGTTGCTTTCCTGCCGCGACCTTCGGTTCAAGAGGAAATTGAAAAAGGCAATGTGGTAGAACTCAACTGTCCATGGCTTTCACTGACCCGCCCGTTGGGTATCGTGCAGCGCAAAAACGAGACGTTGAGCCGACCAGCTCAGGCAGTAATGGACTTAATCGCAGGATCAATTGAGGGAAGCGAAGAGGACCAGGAAATCACCATGCAAAAGTTTTCAACTGGTGCACTTACTGTAACGTAAGCGTTCGTTGATGCCACTTGATTGCATGTGAAAACAGGAATGAATGGTAGGGTATCATGAGTCGTTCCGACCAAGCACAATTTGAAAATGCATGCACTGGAAATGCTGCGCTCGCGCCGGGTGCTGCAACGGGTCTGTTCGATCCTACGCTGGAAAAAAGTTCCTGCGGTGTTGGTTTTTTGACGCGCAAGGACGGGAAGCAGACACATGATCTGCTGCTGAAAGGTCATGAGGCTCTGTGCTCAGTTCCACACCGTGGCGGTATGTCCTCCGAAGGTGTTGGCGATGGAGCGGGTGTATCGATCGATCTCTCTCTTGAGTTTTTCTGCAACATAACCAAGGCGAATCTTGAACCCGGAAGCTTTGGCGTAGGCAATTTCTTTTTGCCAAACGATCCTGCACAACAACAGCGTGCAATCGGTTTGGTTCAAGCAGAAATTACAAAGATTGGCTTTCAAGTCCTGCTGCAACGAGACTTGCCAGTCGACGCAAATGCGATTGGTTCTAGGGCGGCCAAATGGCAACTCCCGATCCGACAGTGGGTTTTCGAAGCCCCAGAGGCTTTACGTGGGGCAGAGCTTGATCAGAAAATTCATCAAGCGCTGCTGGGGATTGAAGCCCAGGCTTACACCGAAAAAGAACTTGATGGACTCTATCCTTTATCGCTGTCTTCCAAGCTCCAAGTGCTCAAAGGTAGGTTGAATTCATGGGAGATCGTACCTTACTTCCGGGACCTCGTTGATCCGCGTCATTCCGTGCATACGATGTACTTTCACACGCGGTTTTCCACGAACACCGATCCGCATCCGTCTATGGCGCAGCCCTTTCGGCTGATGGCGCACAATGGAGAGCTCAATACCGATAAGAAGAATCGATTGAGCGAGGCGGCTGTTGCGCTGGCGCGAAGTAAGGCCATCATTCGCCCGCATGGGCAGTCGGATAGTTGCCGACTGGATCAAACGCTCAATTCACGAGTATTTGAAGATGGAGTGGATTTGGTGACTGCTGTAGTCGCAATGATGCCTCCAGCGTGGGAGAACGACGAACGATTGTCGCCTCAGGTGCGTGCGATGTTCGAATACTTCTCTCTGTTTGAAGAAAAAAATGATGGGCCTGCAGCCCTCATCTTTGGTGATGGGGATGTTGTTGGCGCTCGACTAGATCGATTGGGACTTAGGCCATTACGCTCCGTCGAGACGAAAGATTACTTGGCCGTGATGAGTGAAGCAGGCCAGGTTGCCTTCCCAGCAAAAGACGTGATCTGTCGAGGACGTGTCGAAGCCGGTGGCATGATCTATTACAGCCAAAGCGAAGGACGTGCATACGAAACGACCGAGGCGCTAGAAAAACTAGCCGAACAGAAAGACTACGCCGCCTTAGTTGAGGCGGCTCGTGTCAAGATTGAAGACTTGCCCGAGTTGGATTCTGATCCTCAGAGACACGCAAAGTGGTACGACGGAGATTTGACGACCGCAGCACGTTACGTGGCCTACACGCACAACCAGGAAAGCTTCAAGTTCCTCATGGATCCCATGCTTCAAAATGGAGTCGAAAAAGTTTCGGCAATGGGGTATGGCAATGCAATTAATGCCTTGAGCGATAGTGAAGGGGGCGTTGCCAAATACTTCAGTCAGCGCTTCGCGCAAGTCACCAATCCGCCGCTTGATTCACTTCGCGAAGCCGACGGGATGACGCTACGCGTCACCTTGGGGGAGAAACCTCATTTTGGCAAATCTAGAAGTCGACAGATAACCATAGATTCGCCGATCCTGCGCATGTCGCAAATGCTGAAAATCAAGGCTCAGGATGAAACTCCTTGGGACGTTTTTGGGTTGCTTTATTCGCCCGTATTCGGTGACGCGCAAGCGAATATTAAATCCCTGGTGCAATCGATAGATCAGGTTGCCAATGAAGTCGTTGAGTTTGCCAGGGATCGGGGCGGAATAGCGATTCTCACGGACCGAAATATCTCACGCGCTTGTGCTGCTATCCCAACGACTCTAGCTGTTTCCGCAATCAATCAACGTCTCATAGAAGAAGGTCTTCGGTTTAAAGTTTCGTTGGTCGTGGAGAGTGGCCAGATTTCCTCCTCGCACCATATTGCTTGTATTCTTGGGTTTGGTGCTGCTGCCGTTTATCCTCTCGGCGTTCGCATGCGGGCCGAGCAGGTGTTCGGCGAGGATGCGACTCAAGCGTACTTCCGATTCAAGAAGGCGGCTGAAAAAGCGCTCATGAAGACGATGGGCAAGGTCGGTTTGTGCACGGTGGAGAGTTATTCTGGCGGAGAATTCTTCGAGCCGAATTTCCTGGATACCAAAGATCCAGTGTTCAAGAAATACTTGCCAAATATGCGCTCGCCAGTTGGTGGAGTGCGATTTGAGACAGTGGCGCAGTCCGTGGCGGACTGGCACGAACGAGCGCTGACTGTCGAAGACGAAAAAGATATTCCGATTCTTGGATTGTTCAAGGAGCGCTCCGAAGGGGCCGGTCACAGCTACGGGGCCATTGCCGTTCGTGGTTTCGTCGATATGACCGAAGAAAACATCCTCTTCGGGAATAACAACAATGGCAGCCCTGCCCGGGTGAAAGGGGCTCACGGTAGCGCGGATTCGCAAATGGACGAATTGGAGGATGTATTCCGTTTGCTGACCTTACGGCAATTGGACGAATCGTTTGGGATCAATGATGAGGGTTATGTCCACACGAGTTTCGAAAAGCTAAGTTCGGAACAGATCGACCGATTCAAAATGACTCCGGGCTACAAGTCCTTTAGTCGAATGATGGCCGAGGAACGAGGAGTACGGCCTGCGGCGCTTCGCGATGTTCTTGCTTTTCCCGCTGATATCACCTTTATTGCCAAAGCGGAAGACTTCAGACGCGAACTCTCAATGTATGATCGCGTCGGAAATTTGGATTTCTATCTTCGTGGACTGGACTGCCAAAAGAAATCCGAAGGCGAGTTCCTTTTGCGGCTTAGCGGTCCCAAAGCAGAGGATATCGGTCGCCTCCAGGCGCTTGGGCAAGCCTTAGTAGATTTGTTCGATGATCAGATATTGGGACATTATCTAACGGCTGGTGCACTTCTAGTCACCGCTCGTAGCGATGCCGCAGACTATTTGTCGCGCCTGCGACCTGCTCCGGATTCTATTCCAACCAAGATGGTCCAGCCCGCGTCGGAGATCACACCGCGTCTGGCATCGGGAGCGATGTCCCACGGAGCGTTGGTGGCCACGGCTCACGAAGCTGTCGCACACGGAACGAACATGGTTGGTGCTATGTCCAATTCGGGCGAAGGTGGAGAGCACATTTCGCGCTATGGCACCATTCGAGCAAGCCGCATCAAACAGTTCGCAAGCGGACGTTTCGGTGTGTGGGCCGGTTATTTGGCCGACCCCAACCTAGAAGAAATCGAAATCAAGATCGGACAAGGAGCCAAGCCTGGTGAAGGAGGGCAACTGCCTGCACCAAAGGTAACTGTTGAGATCGCCGCAGCCCGTGGTGGAACACCTGGCGTCGAACTAATCAGCCCGCCTCCACACCATGATACCTATTCGATTGAAGATCTTGGACAATTGATTCATGATGCCAAGGCCGCTCGGGTACGAGTAATCGTAAAGCTCGTGAGCTCCGAAGGAATCGGCACCATCGCCGTGGGCGTGGCAAAAGCCGGAGCCGACGTGATCAACATCGCCGGTAATACAGGTGGAACTGGAGCGGCCTCAGTAACGTCCTTGAAGTACACGGGGCGGGCCGCTGAGATTGGTTTGGCCGAAGTACATCAAGCTTTATGCCTAAACGGAATTCGGCAAAAAGTCATCCTTCGCTGTTCGGGAGCAATGCAGACAGGTTCGGATGTTGTCAAAGCTTCTTTACTCGGGGCTGACAGCTTCGAATTCGGCACCACGGCACTCATGATGCTCAAGTGTGTCATGGCTAAAAACTGCAATGTCAAGTGTCCAGCAGGCTTGACCACCAATGCTGAGGCATTCGACGGCGACCCACGTGCTCTGGCCCAGTACCTCTTAAATCTGGCTCACGAAGTCCGAGAAATCCTAGCCAGTCTTGGCATGCGGAGCCTGGATGAAGCTCGTGGACGCAGTGATCTATTGCATTTGTTGGACCATCCATCCTCGGTAGGACAACTGGACTTGAGAGAAATGTTGACTCGAGTCCCTGAAAACCGAGTCGAGAATCCAACTTATCTAGAACGTGATTTTCGCGTTGATGACGGCTTCTTGAGCGAAGTTCGTCCTTGGCTGGAGCAGGGCGATTCTGAGTCGATCGAGATTCGTCCAATGACGCCATTGAGCAATCGAAATAAAACGGTAGGAGGTCAGCTGGCAATTGATATCGAGCGGATGCTCAATCACGAATTCGATTACTTGCCGCACAGTGCGTTGCATCGTGAGGATGGGCGCCGGTACCTCAAGCCCAAGACGATTCGCATTCGAACCCAAGGGTCGGCGGGCCAAAGCTACGGTGCCTTTTGCAATAACGGCATGGTGCTAGAACATACTGGTACATGCAACGATGGCGTTGGCAAGGGAGCCTGTGGTGGTGAAATCATTGTCCGCGCGCCTTCTGGCGGCGGGGCTGGTGACGGGCAGAACGTCCTCATTGGAAACTTTGCACTCTTCGGTGCCACGGGAGGCAGAGTCTTTATCCATGGGCAGGCCGGTGATCGCTTCGCTGTTCGTAATTCGGGCGCGGCTGCGGTTGTCGAAGGGGTTGGAGATTTCTGTGCTGAGTACATGACCAACGGAGCAGTACTCAACCTGGGTGGATTTTCAAAGGGATTCGGCAACGGAATGTCGGGAGGCTTTGCCTATCAGTATGATCCCCAAGGTCGGCTACCCGAAATGATCAGTCACGATTCGGTGTTTGCAGGAACTTTTGCCGATGGCAGCGAGCAAGCTGCAATTCATGAGAGTTCCGTAAAGCAACTCTTGCAATGGCATTTTGAGGCCACAGGCTCGCCAAGGGCGCGCGGAGTTCTCGATGAATGGGAATCCACGCGACAGCACATGTATTGGATCATGCCGAAAGCCTTACTGCAGTATCAGGACGCCAAAGCAATCCTGGCAGCCCGAAGCCGAAAGGACTTGGCCGACGAACTGGCGTCTGCAATGGCCCTTTATCAGATCGGCTGCCTCAAGGAGGCGTATAAGTCTGGTGAGCACGTGATTGCCGGTGCAACCCCAGGCTATGGTGAAACGGATACGGGCGAAATGTTCCGTTTGGTCTGCAGTTATACTGTGCTTGAAATGGCACAAAAGATCATTGCAGATCGCGGACATGAGGCATCTGCTGATTTCGATAAACTAGTCCGCAATCTGGTCCTAACCGAAGACTTTGCTCTCATGGCCGCACTGGCCAAGCATGCTAAGCAGGCGATCGAGCATTACGAGGAATCTGGGCTTGCAGCGCTCCTAGCGAACAAACGCGTTCACGACTTTAAACGCGCATTGTCGATGCGAATTAGCTCCAAATTGGACCGACTTGGGACCAACGCATGGATCGAATATCAAGATAGAAAAAATGTAGAAGCACTCGGAGAGATTCCGAGCTTTGATGAATTGTTCGCCCAAGCGGCCTTGCCAGATATCCTTCAGCGCCATCCGGTGGTTTGACCCATGGAAGTACCCTACATACCCAAAGACGCACCTTTCTCCGGCGACCAACGCGCTTGGTTGAGTGGTTTTCTGGCCGGCTTACATTCTCGCGTTGCGGTTGTTGGCAACTCCAACTTGCCAACTCAGGAGCAATCTCAGGCCAAGCCAATCGAGATTCTGTTTGGTACTCAAACGGGAAACTCGGAGGAAGTCGCCAATGAGGCCGCCACCATCGCGCGCAGCAAGGGCTACCAGCCTCGTGTCGCTGGCTTAGATGCTGTCAGTATGGATCAACTGGCTTCGATGCAGCATTTAATTGTTGTCATTTCGACCTATGGCGAAGGCGAAATGCCTGACAACGCACAGCTGTTCTGGGACGAATTATCAGCCTCAACGGCGCCCCGTTTAGAATCGCTCAGCTATGGTGTGCTCGCATTGGGTGATACAAGCTACGAACATTTTTGTCGCGCGGGCAAGTTGCTAGATACGCGCTTGGAACAATTAGGTGCAAACCGAATTGCCAGCCGACTTGATTGTGATGTCGATTTTGAAGATCCTGCGAACGAGTGGCTCCAATCTAGTATCCCAGATGCAGGCGGCGCTGTCGTCGAGCAAACGGATCAGCCGGCAAAAGCCACTTGGTCGCGTAAGAATCGTTTCGCTTCTGTAGTTGCAGACAATCGCAATTTATCAGGAGCAAACTCGGCCAAAGAAATCCGGCACGTAGCCTTTGATCTTGGCGATAGCGGCATCGAGTACGAGGTCGGCGACGCGCTGGGCGTAATGCCTGTAAACGCGCCTGATTTGGTAGATGCTTGGTTAGAACGCCTTGGAGCCGATTTCGACACTACGGTTGCGGACAGGGAACTTTCCTTGGGGCAGCTGCTCGCGAGCGCCTTGGAGATCAGTACTCCTTCACAGGAGTTGCTGCAAGCTCTTGAGCCCTTGGTGAACAACGACGAGTTTAGCCATGTCATGGCTGGTGGCGATCGAGAGGCCATCGCGGACTTCCTCTGGGGGAAGGACTCGCTGGACTTGCTGCAGCTCAAACCGGATCTAGAAGTCGATCCCAACGAACTTGTGAGTTGGCTCAAACCTTTGCAGCATCGTGCCTATTCGATTTCTTCAAGTCCGAAAGCTCATCCAGGTGAAGTGCATCTCACGGTGGCGGCAGTTCGCTGGAACTACAACGGTCGTCCTCACCGCGGTGTGTGTTCGACGTATTTGGCTGACCATGCACCTGAGGGCAAAACGGCCGAGATATTCCCGATGCCCAACAAGGCCTTTCGGATTCCTCAGGACAATGCAGCCCCAATGATTATGGTGGGCCCAGGGACTGGTGTGGCCCCGTTTCGAGCTTTTCTAGAGGAACGTCGTGAGATCGGTGCGACTGGTTCCAATTGGTTGTTCTTTGGGGATCAGCATCGAGATTCGGACTTTATTTATGAGTCGGAACTCCACGAAATGAGCAAGAGTGGTTTGCTGAATCGCTTGCAGCTTGCTTTTTCGCGTGATCAGGACGAGAAGATTTATGTCCAGCATCGCATGATCGAAAGTGGCCGGGACATTTACGCCCAGCTGGAAGAAGGTGCTTACTTCTACGTTTGTGGTGACGCGACGCGCATGGCCAAGGACGTCGACTCCGCGCTGCACGAGATCATTGTGACGCATGGTGGTAAGAGTGCAGATGGGGCTGCCGAATACGTGGCCGAATTAAAGCGTGAGAAACGCTACCTGCGCGACGTATATTAAATCGTGGGACAGGTATCTTGCCTGTTTATACCCGCCTCCACAAGGCTTTGAACCTGTCATCGCTCTCCCCGCCACCTTTTCTAATTCCACGGCAGCTTCGGTATCTCACCGGGCCACACCAGCCTCGTCCGTTAGACTCTACACAATTCAGACGGACAATTAAGACTGCGTTTTAGCTCTTCCGCGAGACCATCCGATGCTAGCCAAGTTGAAGCGTCACAATAAAATAAATCGTATTTGGGCTCCGACAGAAACGCCCATTTCTCGACACCTCGAATTACTTTTCCTTCCAGGATCCAAGTTGCTTCTATTCGCTTCATGTCAACGATGATCGTCTGATCCGCACTAATGCGAAAATAGCCTGCGTGACTTTCCCCGTTTACCTCTAATTGAAACGGCGCCCATTTCATACTGGGGCATACTTCGTACTTATCAATAATTGACTTTGCAGCTGTACTCACGATTACGTGCCCTCCACCGACCTGAAATAGATGACCATTGGTGAGATGAGCTTCTAGATTCAAGACGAGTACATCGTTCACGGTGTCTGGAACGGCAGGTAGGTATTGAGGAGCCAAAAAGTACATCTAAAAATCCCGGCAATCAAAAACCAATTGATCTCAAGCAACTTCGCGAATTCATAAAGATCAGGGAGACTAAAGATCAATTGCCACTGCAGAGCGCGGCCGAAAGTTTTGACAACTTCCTAAGGAGGAAGAGAAGAACCGCCTGCGGCTCGCCGTTAAACGATTTTGTCTTCGATCGCTAGGCAAGGATGTCGTCAACTACCCGAGTTTCTTCAACACCGGTTAGGCGTTGTTCCAATCCCTGGAACGGGAAAGTGAATCGGCGATCGTCGATGCCCATACAGTGCAGCAGTGTAGCGTTGAGGTCGTTCAAGGGGACATGGTTCTCGGTCACGTTGTAGCTAAAGTCATCGGTTTCGCCGTAGGAAAGCCCGCGCCGAATGCCGCCACCGGCCATCCACATGCAGAAGTTTCGCGGATGGTGGTCTCGACCGTAGTTCTCTTTCGTTAACTTACCTTGGCAGTATACCGTGCGGCCAAACTCGCCGCCGAAAACTACCAAGGTATCGTCGAGCATTCCACGCTGCTTCAAGTCCTTGATCAATGCCGCTGTGGGCTGATCGACGTCCATGCACTGGCCCTTCATCAACTTTGGCAGTTGACCATGCTGGTCCCAGCCGCGGTGCAAGATCTGGACAACTCGAACTCCTCGTTCCACCAGTCTTCGCGCGAGAATGGCGCTGGAAGCATAGGTGCCAGGTTTGTCGACTTCAGGCCCGTACATTTCGAGCGTTTCTTTCGACTCGGTGCTCAGGTCCGTCAGCTCTGGAACACTGGATTGCATTCGAAAAGCCATCTCATATTGGGCGATTCGAGTCAGCGTTTCAGGGTCGCCAAAGCGTTGGTAATTGCGTTGATTTAGTTGACTGAGCGCGTCCAGCATCGTCCGTCGATCCTGGCTCGAAACCCCGGGAGGATTCTTGACGTACAAGACGGGATCGCCCGAGCCACGAAGAGCGACTCCATCAAAACGCGTCGGCAAAAATCCACTGCTCCACATCCGCGTGAATAAGGCTTGAGCCTGGCTGGCTTTTGGGAAAGTGGGAGTAAAAACGACAAAGGCCGGTAGGTCATTGCTTTCGCTACCAAGTCCGTAACTCAGCCAGGAACCTAGCGAGGGTTTTCCAGGTACTTCACTTCCAGTCATCACGTAGGTGCAAGCTGGATCGTGATTGATAGCCTCCGTACTCACCGACTTGATCATGGTGATTTCGTCTGCGATCGTTTTCATGTGCGGAACAAGTTCGCTCATCCAGATGCGACCCTCACCGCACTGTTCAAAGGCAAACTTCGAAGGAGCGACAGGAAAACGTGACTGTCCGCTGGTCATTGTGGTAATGCGTTGGCCATTTCGCACGGACTCCGGCAAGTCCTGATCGAAATAGTCGAGCAAAACGGGTTTGTTGTCGAACATATCGATCTGCGAGGGAGCACCGTTCATGTGCAAGTAGATTAGCCGTTTTGCCTTCGGAGCAAAATGCGGCAAGCCGGGCAGGGCAGGGTGCATCGGAACATCGTCGGAGCCTTCGCTCGCACGGGCTGAGGTATTGGCTGAGATGCTATTTCCCATCAGGCCAGCTAGTGCCAATCCGCCAATTTTGAGACCAGCGCCTTCAAAAAAACTGCGACGAGTCTGATGCAGGTAATGTTCGATTCGAGGGTCCATGGTGACTCTTTTACTGGGTAAGTTGAGCGAAGGGGCGATACATTCGCTAGTTCTTACTCACACTTTCATCAAGGTTCAAAATCAGGTTTGCGAGCAACGTATACGCGGCAAGTTCTTCTTTTGCCAGCTCCGCACTCGGTTTGCTCTCACCGAACTCAGTCAACTGCTGCGCGTCTTCGCTTTGGTTCGCGTAGCGCTGCTGGTGTTGCTGCAGCGCGAACTTGGCTATTTGTAGCTCGTCATCCGTTGGAATGCGCGAGGTCACAACACGCCAAGCCCAGCCAATGCGGCTGTCTGCAGTTTGGCCGCCTTCGGTGAGTATCCGCTGGGCGAAAGCTCGCGCGGCTTCCACGTGCTGGACATCATTCATCAACTGCAGGGCTTGCATAGGGGTATTGCTGCGACCGCGGAGCGAACAACTCTGCTCGCGATTCGGTGCATCAAAGGTGGACATGAATGGCGGCGGAGCAGTCCGCTTTAAAAAGGTGTACAAGCTCCTTCTATAGAGGCTGTCTCCGCTGTCTTGTTTGTAGTAACGCGTGTTACTGTTTCCAAATCCGACCGGCTCCCAAATATTGGGCGGCTGGTAAGGTTTTACCCCAGGTCCACCAAGAGTTGGCACCAACAAACCGCTGACATACAACGCTTGGTCACGCAGCACTTCTGCATCCAGGCGAAGACGCGGCGCGTGGGATAACAGTCGATTTTCCGGATCGACTTCGAGCATCACGGGCGTTACCCGCGAACTTTGCATGTACGCATGGCTTGTGACGATGCGTTTGACCAGTTGCTTCATATCCCAGCCGTCCTCTATGAACTGCAGTGCCAACCAGTCGAGCAATTCTGGGTGGCTGGGGACTTGTCCTTGGGAACCAAAATCCGCACTTGTCTTGACGAGTCCTACCCCAAAGAGCTGTTGCCAAAATCTATTGACAACAACTCGAGATGTAAGAGGGTGATCCGGGCGTAGGAGCCAGTTCGCTAGATCGAGGCGATTGTAATCCTGTCCATCCTTGCGCTGTTCCAGCTGAGGCAAAAATGCGGGAACGCCACGCGTAACTTTTTCGCCAGGATTGTCGTAGGCCCCGCGGATCATGACAAAGCTCTCGCGCGGTTTGGGCAAATCGGCCATTACGAAAGTATAGGGAGCGTTGTTCTCGATGTCCTGCATTTGCTTCTGAATGGGAGCCTTGGTTTGCTCGGACGCATTGACGATCTCTTGGGCTCCCGCGTAGACGTTGCGAAGCCAAAACAGTTGAACTTTCTCGGTTTCTTCCTCGCTCCACTTGTCGGGCGTACGTCCTTGAAGCTCACGCCGCAGCTCGTCTGGCAAGGCCTTCCGAAGAACGGAGTAGTCCTGCGCGGTCCACAAGCTCCAAGACCAACTGATGTCCTTGGCCTTGTCGACTTTGGATTCGACGCCAAAGTGATCCCAGCCAACGGTGCCGCCGAATTGCGTGAATGCAAATCCAGTGATTTTGGTGCCTGCAGCTAGACCAACTTTGGCCGCATCAAACTCCAAGCGAGCCCATTTGCCCGCTTCGGGCAGATCGCCCATGAAGACTTTCTCAGTCGTATTGGGTTGTCCAAAAGTAATCTTCTCCTGCTTGCCCCACACGGCTCGATTCTTCCAGGTAGTGGTATGGAGCTGAATCATCACCGTCTCTGGCGTGTCCGCAGGATCTAAATGGCAGTAAATGAAGAATTTGCCATTCTCGGGCACACGGAAGTTCTTCTTTTGGCGGTAGAAGAAGATGTCCTGTGAAATTGTATTGTTGCTCTTGCGCCGAATGGCCGATTCGCCACGAAATACGGGCCCATCCTCTTTAGCGACCATTTGCAAAGCTGGGCCGCCGCTGGCTTGGATAGTTCCTCCAGGAATTGGCCCGTCCTCAAACCAAACCTCGGTAATCTCCTGCGGCGAGGGTGCGGGATCAAGCAACGCGGGATCTTCGTACAAGAGAGTCGCAATCTCCTGCTCAAGTTCGGCGTCAATCTTTGCCAATTGATCACGGAGTTCTGCGGCTCGGGCCTGATCTTTTTCGGTGACCAATTTCAAGATCGGAGGAGTATCTTTCTTGTTACCATCCATGGCCGGGTCTGCCGCGCTGTGGAAGAAGGCGTACATCGAATAGAACTCTTTGGTCGACAATGGGTCAAACTTATGATCATGGCAGACTGCACATCCCGCCGTGAGGCCCATCCAGACTTCAACGGCGGTTGCCGTTCGGTCAACGGCATAGCGGTAAATCCACTCTTCGTTAATGCTGCCACCTTCGCTGGTGGTAACATTGCAGCGGTTGAATCCTGATGCGATTAATTGATCCTGGGTAGGCTCAGGCAGCAGATCGCCGGCCAATTGCCAGCGGGTAAAGTCATCAAACGCTAGGTTCTGATTGATCGCCCGAACAACCCAGTCACGGTAGGGCCACATCGTGCGCTCATTGTCTAAGTGGAGGCCATGCGTATCGGCGTAGCGGGCTAGATCGAGCCAATAGCGAGCCATATGTTCACCATACGTCACTCTTGCTTGTAGGGCGTCGACCAACTCCTCATAAGCGCTGGGCGAATCGTTTTTCAAGAATGCGTCAACTTCTTCGGGCGTAGGTGGGAAACCGGTTAGATCCAGCGAGAGGCGACGGACCAAGGTCTCCTTGTCAGCCGGCGGATTGGGCTCAAGCCCCGAGCCTTCCATTTGTTTCCTCAAGAATGAGTCGATTGGATTTTCGACTTCTCGATTCGGAATTTCATGTGATTTTGGAGGAACGAAAGCCCAATGCTTTTCGTAGGCCGCCCCTGATTCGATCCAACGTCCTATCAAGTCAGTTTGTTCTTCGTTTAGCGGCTTGTGAAAGTCGGTGGGCGGCATCACATCGTCTTCCTTGGACACGATGCGTTTCCAGAGCTCGCTGTTTTCTACGTCACCAGGAACGATGGCCTGGTATCCGCCTAGGTCGGCCACTGCACCTTCGAAAGTGTCGAGTCGAAGATCGGCCTGACGCTGTTCCGCGTCGAGTCCATGGCAGGCAAAACAATGGTCTGAGAGTATCGGGCGGATGTCGCGATTGAAGGAGACTGGAGGGTCCGCCGCATGCAAAGGGCCGAACGATGAAATCGACAAGAGAACACAGCATCCAGCTAGGATCAAAAATCGGTGCAGGCTTTGCATCTTGGTTACTTGGGGAGATAGTCGAGGACGAGGAAGATTGAGGAGCGGAGCCCATCGATCGGCATTCTTTATTGTAGCAGCGCGGCATGCCGAAAGCATTGTCTGATGATGTCCGTCGGCGTCAGTCCCATTCTGCTAGGCTGACGGAATCTTCTCGAGCTACGATGATGTGATCGATAACTTGGATGCCAATGAGTTCTCCTGCCCGCTTGAGACGATCGGTTACCTCACGGTCCTGTCGGCTTGGAGTGGGATCGCCAGACGGGTGATTGTGCACTAAGAGGATGGAAGATGCGGAGTCTCGGATGGCCGCTTTGAAGACTTCCCGAGGATGCACCAGGCTGGCATCGAGTGTGCCGACGGTGATTTGGTGACTTTGGATCGGCTGAAGCTTGGTGTCGAGCGTCACGATGTGAAATTCTTCCTGGCGGGCGTCTTGGGCCAGCCGCGCGAAGTGTCTTGAGCAATATTCGATAGCTGCATTCGTGCTATTGATTCGCACCTTTGGTGCAAGGAATTGCCTCGCCTCGCTCACTCGTCGCCCAAGTTCAATTCCGGCCATGATTTGGCAGTAGGCAACGCTGGAAACAGCCTTGCTAACTTGCTTGAGTTCCGAAGGGGATTGATCGCCGAGTTTTTCTAGCGTCTCGGAGAAGTGAGCCGCGACGCGCTGCCCCGATTGAACGGCAGACTCGCCACGTAGGCCGGAACGAATGAGAATCGCCAAAAGTTCGCTTGTCTTCAGTCGTTCGGCACCTAGCTCAAGCAGCCTTTCTCGAGGCCGCTCTTCTTTGGGCGCACGATGGACTTGATTGCCTCGAAAAACTTTATCGTGAATCCATTGATCGGAATCAAAGTTCTGTCGGTCGATAATCCATCGAAATCGGACCGAGGCAGAATCGGCGTCAGGCAGTTGGCTAAGTAGGGAATCGGAGGTGAGTTCCTTCAACACGCTGCTGACAAAACTGCTGCGAGCTTCATTGCACAGGGATACAATTTCATCGCGTTCGAATTCTTGCTTCATCGTCGCGATCGAGAGCACTTCGCGAAACTTGCTTCGTCGAGCTTCATCTTCAGCTTTTGTCATGAATCTTGCAAACTCCAATGGGAGCGTTGGCGTAAAAGGGATAGAGTCGCACAAACTCCGCTTTCGTAAACTTTTCTTTGCGGAGTACCGATAAACTCTACTCTGACGTTGCCTCTTCTCTTCAAACGCTTCGGTGGGAACACTATGGTCCAAGTTGATTCGAATGAGGATGCATCACAGGGTCAGCGAGAGCAGTGGAAAGTTCGAGACATATTCTGGCTCATGACGGCAATTGCAGCCGTGCTTGCCTACGCTCGGAGCTGGGGTGATGATGCGCTCAGGCAGGCACTAGTATACATGGTGCTAGTGCTTGTGTTCGCTATTCCGCTTGGTTTGATCTTTAAGAAAGTTTCGGATGCACTTTTTTGGTCCGCCATGGCAAATCTGATGGCCTTTGTTGCCGTGGCTGGCGGGCGATTGCCAAATGAAGCCGTTGCATACGGCTGGGGAAGCGTGGGAGCCATGTGCGGTGCCTTGGCGGGCATACGCATTCCGAAGTCCTTGTACTTTGCAGTTCCCGTTTCAGGTTTCGTGGCAGTTGTGATGATGCTTGGAACTGTTCTAGTCCTGCGAAGCCCAATCACAGACATCATTCAATTCGATATCGTGACCAGCGGCATCGTGGGTTTGCTGCTGTATCCCTTCGTCGTATTCTTGCAGAAGCTAGAACAGAAGTCCGAGCAGCCGCGAATCGTTCTAGCAGCTTGGTTGACGCTGGTGTTCTTGCTCGGAAATTTCCTGGTGCCTATAGTCGGCGGCGTGCAGCGTTAATGCGGGCTGCCCTTCTTAGTAGATTTCTTTTTAGCCTGTTTCTTGGCAGGCTTTTTCTTCGCTGCGACCTTGCTAGTAGGCTTCTTTTTGGGACTGGCCTTTTTCTTAGCTTTCTTGGCCGAGCGGGATTTTGATTTTTTGCCCGTTGTTTTTTGGGTGTGCTGAGGTTCGTACTTCCAGTTACGTCCCTTACCCTCCGCGATCCACTCTAGGGCGGTCGCGACACGTTTTTGCACCGTTTCTTCGCGCTTGGCTTCGTCTATCCACTCGATGTAATCACGCTTCTGCGTGGTCGACATGCCCAGGAAAACGGCCTTGGCTTTTTTGTTTTTGTTCAGTGCTGCTTGCAGGGCTTTGGGAACTGGCGGAAGCGGTTTGGGGGCCTTTTTCTTCTTCGGTTTTGCCTTGGCTTCCGCATTAAGCTCAGCAGCTTGGGCAACATACTCGGCAAGCACAGCGATAGTCGGAACGTCTTTCAACGATTCGAACTTTGCATTGCACATGCTAGCAGCGCGCCGCTGCAAGATCCCGGCTGGATCCTGCATTTCTTTACTCTTCCAAAAGCCGACTGAAACGTGTTTTTTGAAGGCCGCAAAGTTGCCGACGATTCCATTATGCACAAAAGTTGGAATGCCCCATTTGAGGGTTTCTTCAGCTTGTGGACATCCCTTGTGAAAAGCCGAACGTAGGCGTTTCAATATGGGACGAGCAAACTCTGCCGCTTCTTCGATGTAACCGTCTACCTTCGGATTCTTTTTGACCATCAGGAGAGCTTTCAGACGAGTGTTTGGGGCTACGGCAAATTTTGCAGGTCCAAATGCGCAAGCAAAAAGTAAACTCAAGTTGCATCGGAAATCGGTTCAGCGACGCCGAAGTCTTCCGTTTGGAGCAAGACCATTTTCTGGTAGATGCCGCCTTGCTCGATGAGTTCCTTATGCGAACCACGTTCTGCGATTCTGCCTTGGTCCAATACCAGAATCAAGTCAGCGTGGGCAATTGTGCTTAGTCGGTGGGCGATGACAAACGCTGTTCGGCCCTTAAGGAGTTGTTTCAGACTCTTCTGAATCAACCGCTCGCTCTCGCTGTCTAAGTTGCTGGTGGCTTCATCCAAGATCAGCAAACGCGGGTCGGCCAGGATAGCTCGGGCGATGGCAAGTCGCTGGCGTTGGCCTCCGCTCAACTTTACGCCGCGTTCGCCAATCACGGTATTTAGCCCTTTGGGCAAGTCTTGGATAAACGTCAGCGCCGCTGCAGCCTCGGCGGCCTGCAGAATTTCATCCTCGCTGGCTGCCTTGCGACCATAAGCGATATTGTCGCGCACCGTGCCGTCGAACAAGAAGACGTCCTGCTCGACGACACCCAACAAACGACGGTAGGACTCGATGTGGATTTCGGCCAGGCTCTTGCCGTCAAGTTTGATTGTGCCAAACCCAGGTTCATAAAATCGCGCGACCAGATTGCAGAGGGTCGTTTTTCCGGCTCCGCTGCGTCCAACGAGCGCAACGGTACTACCCGCGGGAACCTCAAAGGAGACGTCCTCTAGGACATTGACTTCTGATCCAGGATAACTGAAAGATACACTTTCGAAAGAAACGCTGCCCGCCACCTCGTGACGCTGCACCGCCTGCGCATCTTCGTTGCCAGTCGATTCGGTCTCTTCTTGCATCAAATCTAAAACTCGATCAAGGCCAGCCAAATCGTTCTGAAACGACATGGCGCTAGAGGCAATGGACGCGATGGGGCCAAGCAACATGGTCAAGTAGATCAAGAACATCATCAAATCGCCAAGCGTCATTTGCGCCTGCAAGATTTGCCAACCTCCGTAGATTAGAAGTAAGGTTGACGCCACGGGAATGAGGACTTCCCAAATGACTTCGATGATACGAGTTGCCCACCATACCATGAGTTGTTGACGGGCAAGCAAATGCGTATTGCGACTAAAGCGATTGGACTCCGTTTTACCTCGCGCAAAGGTGCGGACAATGCGAATCCCACCAAAAGCTTCCGTGGTGGCAGCATCGATCGAAGTCCGTAATAGACGAATGTCTTTGTAAAGAGGACGGACGCGATAGATCCAAGTGCGGTGTGTAATCCAAACAGCTGGTAATAGACAAAGCCCTCCAACCATCAATCGCCAGTCGACGATCATCAAGATGCAAAGACTACCGATCAACTGAATCACAGCCTGCCAAGGGTTGTACAGCATGTTGAAGATCAAGTCCGCGATACCGCCTGCATCCTCGCGAATCAAACTCGTGGCTCCGCCAGACTTGAGGTCTTGAACACGATGCAGCGGCAGGTTCATCGAGTGTTCATAAACGCGCCGTCGTATGACCGCTTGTACCAAGTTGACTGCCTTGGTCGCGTACCAGCGTCCCCATAAATGAACAAATGCTCGCAGTAGGGTCACTGCGGTGACTGCGCACGCAATGAGCCACAGTAGCCCCATTTTGGAATAACCAGACAAATAGTCGCTTAGCCATTCAGGCATTTCCTTCGCCGGATCGGTCAATACGTAGTCGATGGCTAGCTTCGTACCGGCAGGTGGGATCAGGCCGAGCAAAGTTGATAAGGTGAGAGTTGCCAGAGCGAAAATGACTTTGCGGCGGTGACCGTACAGTTGCTTCCAAAACTGACGAAGCAAGACCCAGAAGGAACGTTGTCGGTCGGCGGAGCGAATGCTTGAATGCGATTCGTTGCTAGAAACCGAGTCCTGTGGAATACTCTCCTTAGATTTTTCCTGGCCCTCTGAGTCACCGGCTTTCGAATGCTTTGCATTTTCGACTCGTTCCGCAACTTCCTTGCGGTATTTCTCGAAACGGGTTCGGCTACTTGGATTTGGCATGGCATCTAAATAAGCGAAAGCTTGTGCGAATAATGCAACAAGGTCACTATAGCCAAGTGACAGCATTTGGGGAGGCAGCTAAATCGCACGGGATGGTAAATGATGGATCCATCTAGCGGAATCGCGCCGTTTGGAGCTCCGCAGTCAAAATGGATTACTTGGACACCAAGTAAATCCCTTCGCCAACCCAGATGTTTCGGAAGTAGTCTTCAGCCCAGATGACTTTGCCTACAGATGGGTCAGCCACCAAAAACTGCCCCTGCGGTAATCGCTTTAAGAGGACCACTGCATGCCGATCTTCGCTTTGCGGCAGACGGGATCTAGTTTGGGATCGCGAACCGTAGACGTTTTTGCTCGAACCACCCCGCGCAAATTTTAGTTGATCCTGGTAGTTTACAAGGGCAAGCATCGGTAGGCGAGCGTCGATACCAACGCTGTCGATAAGCGAGGGTTCGCAAACAAGTGCCCGAGTTCCCAATCCGGCATTTTGGGATTCTACTTGGATGCCACGAAAAGCGGCAAGCGAGTATGTACCGTTCTTGCTCGACAAGCAAAGCGCGGCCATCTCGCGTTCATTGGCATCTACCCCGTGTAAGCCGAGTAGCGTAGCAGCGGCGGCCGGTGCGCAACTTGCTTCATGTGTCTGCAAGCAAACCTCGTCCTTCCATTTGCCTTCATCCGCAAGATGCAGTGGCTGAATCCAAGGGCGCAAGAGGACGACTCCGATGCCAAGTGTAGCTGTCAATGTGAATACGCAAGTGAAGAATTGCCTGCGTCTGATACTGATGTCGTCGAGCCCGAAGAAAAGCCCGCCAGCGAAGATGGCCAGTAGTAAGAAGGTATTGGCAAAGAGTAAAACAGAGCCATGCGGAAGATACTCGGCCCAGAGGAGACTATACGTCTTCGTCCAACTCATCCAGATTGCGAGTAGCAAGGCCGCTGCAATGGTAACTTGACCCAATCTAGGATTCCGAAGGCTAAAACACTCACCTAAGCGGAACGCAACGGCTGCGCCGAACGCAAGGCAAAATGCGGCGATTGCCAGATCCATAGCTTCCTCCTCTTACAGTCACCTGCATCGCAGTAAATATGCATTATGAATGTTAAGGAATGATGAATTTTGGGTCCATCTCTATTTCGGCACCCCAAAGGAACCGGCATTAGTAGCACTACGCACAAAATCTCAAATAGGGGCTTTACCGTGCACACTCGGGGTTTCGTGTGCACTTAAGGGGGCTTAATGTGCCCTAATCCTTGGGCCGGCTGATATCAGTGTTAACCGGTCCGTATAGAAGAGCCCGCAATCTTTTTAGAAACTTGGTAAATGAGTCCAGCGATTGTTTATCGAAGATGGACTAGATCGGACGCTCAAGAAGCCGAGTTCCAAGCGGGCAGAATGCGGTCAAGGTTGGCGAGAAACGTGTCCACGATGAATGGATCGAATTGACTATCGCGGCAGGCCCGGAGAATGCGACAAGCTGTATCCGTAGTCGCAGCCTCCTTGTAGACGCGTTTAGAAGCAATCGCGTTGAACGTATCGACCACAGAGAGGATTCTGGCCGCCATCGGAATGTCTCTTCCAGCAAGCCCCGTTGGGTAGCCTGTTCCATCAAAATGCTCATGATGATGCTGCGTGATGTGTAAAGCCATCCGATGCAATGTTTTGTCTTCGAAATTCGCAAATCGCTCGATGATTTGTGCGCCAACCGCCGCGTGCAAGCGCATCGCCAACTGCTCTTCATGTTCAAGTTTGCCGGGCTTGAGAAGTATGCTGTCTGGAACACAAATATTCCCAAGATCGTACAGCGGAACGGCTGCCTCAAATGCCGCGAGAAATTCCGAAGTTATGGGGCGAGCGTATATGCCTTTTTCCGACAGGACATCGGCTAGACCTTTTGCCAACGCGAACATCCGCTTTATGTGGTTGCCTTTTTGAGGATCACGGACTTCATTGGCTCTCGCCAGTTCGAATGGCGAAACGAAGTTGTTTTCAAGCATTTGAAAGAGCTGCGTCGTTAGCTCGTATACGACGGCTTGAGTGGTCATCCCCTGCTCTAAGAGGACACGTTCGGTTTCTCGTAACTTCAAAGATATTACGTCCGCGTTCGTACAATCCATTCCCGCCGACGCGAGGTCGTCCGGCTTCGGTAAGCTATCTGGAAGCGCAGGCTCTTCACTAGGAGCCACGGTTGTTCTCATAGACCGAGGATCAACATTGGGTTCTAACTGCTGTCGATCATCATCCCGCCGCCCTTTCTCCTTAGAAGTCAACCAGTTGTTGGCAAGCATCTTGCACATCATCATCAGTTCAATCGCCTCGAAGGGTTTTCTTAGATATAACACCCTTCTGGAGGAGCCGAATTTGCGTAAGATGGCCTGCGGTGAGTGATCTGAGTATGCGGAGCAAAGAACAACGTACATTTCCGGAAATTCTCGAAGAATGTGCGCAGCGGTTTCGATGCCACTCCAGCCTGGTGGCATACGATTGTCAACGAAGGTGATGCAATAGGGATGGCCTGCCTCCGCTGCTTCCCGAATCGCTTGCAGCCCTTCCTGGCCTTGGTAAGCCGAGTCTACGACGAAGTCAACGGAACTTGCGGCCTGGCTCTTGGGCTGATCGGAAGCAGAACACTGACTGGCAGATGAGGGCTGATCGGAAAAGGAATTCGCCTCCAAGAACGAATTCGTTGCCGTCATGAGGCTGGGAACCGGTGGCGTCAACGTTTTGCGATAGTCACGATGAATCGACTCGTTATCATCAATCACGAGAACTCGGCAGGCGTCCACGGCAATCATTCAGCTCGACCTCAGAAAGCAGCAAGGAAGTGGTATCGAAGTTGGCGACTCGATCACCAAAACGATCTCTTCCCTTAAATATGGAGTATGTTCTGGCCTGTTGTAGACCAACCGAAAATGGTAGGCGCTAGAATTGCCGTCGACGACGGCAAAGTAGGTGTAGGGAATACCACAATATGGCAAGAAATGCCCCAATCCATACATTTAGATTCCCGTCATCTATGACTTCACGCGTGAAAAACGCGGATGGCAGATTTGCGTAATTCGTTCCAGCAAAAGGTTTGCCTTGTATTACTTTCCTGACAACTACACCCAAGCGCAGCAAAAGTTTATTGAGACGGTTCAGGCCCTTGGGACGCGTTGGAGCTTGAGCCGAGGCGTTCAGCTCGGTGAATCTCCACAGGGCGAAAAGCTTGAAACGCAGGTTGCAATCTGCCATCCCGATGGTGGCTCTAATTCGCTCCTGGTTCTTTCAACTGGATTGCATGGCGTAGAAGCTTTTTTCGGTTCCGCGGTATTATTGGCCCTTCTCAACCAATGGAGTCAGCGGCCTCCTGCTTGTCGAGTCGTTTTACTACACAGTCTAAATCCGTTCGGGTATGCCAACCTACGCAGAACGGATGATCGCAATGTGGACTTAAATCGTAGCTTTCGGCTGGATAAGCACTATGCCGGATCGCATGAACTTTATTCCCGACTTAACGGTTTTCTAAACCCACCTTCAGCACCCAAGAAGTTTGAGTGGGATTTTTTACTTCGCGCGGCCAACCACATTCGTCGCCACGGATTTGGGAACGTCCAGCAGGCGATTGCGTCGGGACAGTACGATTTTCCAAAAGGGCTGTTCTATGGCGGGAATGGTCCATCTCCCTTGCAAAAGTGGCTTGAGCAGGCGTTGCTAGAGTGGGGCAACGGTTCCGAGAAAC
>JBCCEO010000003.1:0-42642 GCA_039030255.1 Planctomycetota bacterium
GGCTAATTGGCCAAGGTCTTCGATGCCTTCCGGACCAGCGTCCAGCATCTGTTTGACGAAGTCTTCCTCCAATTCTTGGAATGGCAATACGGTCTTACGCAATCGTCGAAGCTGTTCAATCCAGGCTTTCAAATAGTCGCTGTCCGCTAGGGCGCGACGCAGTCCATCGCACAACAAACCCTTGAATTCGCTTCGCCCCGCGATACACGCCGAGAGCGCTTGACGCACAGAGGAAGCGGATTCAGTCTCAGCCTCGTGGGCCGCCAGAATTAAGTCCACCAACAAATCGCGATGGTCAGGTTGTAGTAGAACAGTCGCAGAAGTCGCATCCCTGTCGCTTCCACTTGAGCGTTTGGACATCGTTATATTTTCCCGGTGAATAGGAGTTTGAAGATTGGTTTGAGATTCGGATCGACGATTCCTGCGTCGAACCAGCGATAGACTGTCTGCCGTCCTCGACGACGGTCGGTGCGTCGTGTGCTGTCCTTTTGGGCCGCGTGCCGACGGACGTACGCCATGTCAGGATGATTGGGGCAGTGTCGCTGCATGAAGTGAAGCGCAAGTGCAAGCAGCTCTTCTTGTCTGAGCGTGGCCTGCATTTTCTTGAAGAGCTGATCTAGGCTGACGAGTAGCTCTTCCGGATTCAAGTCGCCGAGATTCGGCACACCGGCGAACCACTCCGCTTCCTTTCCACCTGCAAGAATGAGGCGACTAGTGGATTTGAATGGCGCAAAGCATTGTAAACGCCAGATTTCGTGAAATAGGCAGCAAAGTTGTGGAATCTGCGGAAACTACCTGTTTCTGGCTGCTTCTCAAGGAAATGGACATAAGTCTCCTGAAACGCATCCTCGGCGGCGTCACGCAAACCGTAGGCGGCAAGTGCCTGCTCAAGACGCAGTCGGCATGCTTGCCAGAAGATTTCTTGATCGAAATCCTGGCAAAGCATGACGTCACGCACTGTTTTCTCCGGATCCCACTCAATGTTTTCGAGTTGGTCAAACAAACCGGCCTCTCCTTCCACTTTGGGCTCCAGGTAATTGTTATTGAACTAGTTAAAAAGCCTCAGACTACCCGTATAAGGGCGCCTGAAAGTTCTGCGTTTCAAAAAATCGAAAAGTTTTTTGGTGTCAGAAAGTGGCCGTTTCCGGCCACATCCTGGATCACCCACGAACCTCGGTTCTTCGGCAAGAATTCCGATGCATTAGGCAAGCTAGGCGGGAAGCGATTCGCCACCGGAAGTGAAACGCTCGCTCGCCATTCGGCGCAGCCGCTGCTCGAATTGTTCGATGGAAGGGAATCGAACTGGCAAAACGCCGTTCTCATCTCGCATCTGCATCAATTCTTCGAAGAGCGACATTACGGCTTCTTCACGATCCTGCTCGTCGGATTGCGAACCCATCAAAAGGTCCACACGGGCGCGGATGCGTCGCAGAACAGCTTCACACAATTCACGCGGAACCTCTGGATCCGCTCGGCGCCCCAAAACAGTCGCCGCCAATTCTGGCCCCGTTCGGGGCTTTTCAAACGGTTTTATCACTTGCTCATCCCCTATGTTTGAGCTTCTTGAATTATTCGGGTAACAAGCCCAATGCTTGAGCCCTGTACCCATAGAAAGATCGCGAGCCGGCTCTGCGTTTCAGATTTGAACGGGAAATTCGAAAGAAGGCGATGAATCGGGGACGGTCGGGAATATCTAGAGGATCGACTCTCGATCACGAAGATGTTCAAGCGATCAGGATCGCGGCAATCAATATTGTTTTAGTGCAAGCCGCAGCTGGTCACCGAAAACAAATGAGAAGAAGTCGGCCAAGTAATCGCGGTGAATACTAGTTCGCGACTTGTTCCCAGGTTTTTGAGAAAAAATCTTCCCGTCGAAGGGGAAGCTGATGAAATCAAAAATGTCCACTGTTGCGAATGCTTGCAAGCAAGCCCCGTAGCGGAAGTCGTCAACGACTTGTCGATTTAATCACTGCCAGCGCGTTACCGGAACAATCGTAACCCGAAGCGTCAGCGAGGGATCGAATCATGTCCCTCGCTGACGCGTCGGGTTACTAAATCAACAAGCCGTCAAGACTTTCGGCGATTTCTTAGAGAGTGCGGAAAGCCTCGTGTTCAGCCGATAAGCCCGACCGCTCGCAAGGCTAGATAAGGTGGCTGCATATTTCAGATGTGGTCAAAAGCCTTGGACCAACCGTTATTTCTCCCTGCCAAAGAATGGTGGCAATCTACGAGAAGCAGGCAAATGCTGATAAGTGGAATTTGCACGGATGTTTCACCTTCGCCGTGGGAATCTGAGGATTCCCGGCGGCGAGTAGGTTTGGATTCGCGGTCGCTTGATTCCGCTGATTTTCTTCAGGTTTCGACGGAGGTCAGCGAGTGTCCCAAAAGCGAAAAATGAGAATCGCGCATGTTAGCGCAAATTCGATTTGCCGCGGTCCTTTTGAATCTGCTTTAGTTCATCTTGTAGAGCCTTAATGGTTTGGTTGATCGCTTGGATCGAATCACGCATTTCCTGTTGGAACGCGTCCGCGTCATTTGCCTTTTGTTTATTACTGGCAGGCTCTTTTGGCGATTGTTTGACGAATGAATTAACGTCAATAATGTTTTGCCAAGACTTGTAGTCACCGGTCTTTTCGGAGTCTTTAACAAAATCAAGCAGTAGGGTGACTTCTGTCTTATGCTCGTCCGTTTTGGCAGATGCTAGTTCTTGTTGCAGTCGGCCAAGTACACGTTTCGTCAGTTCGATGTCATCCATACCAGAGCTTGCATTCCGCTTTGGGATTCTTGCACGCTGAAGTTCCTTTAGTTCCAGTTCGACCACACGCGCCCTGCGTTCCACCTCGCCGACAAGTTCCGGTAGATCGGCATCCAGTAAGTAAGTTCGCGCATCGGCGAGCTTCTCAAGATGTATTTGACGGTCCCTAATGGCTAACTCTGTATCTCCACGGTCCAGTGCCGACAGCCGTTGCTTGCTCGACGTTTTGGCAGCTGGCGGTTGATTTGCCAATCGCTTTTTCTTTTCTTCGGTTGGCTGATTATCGACGAGCACATTTGGCAAGCCATCTTGTGCGCTCAATCGAGTAACGCTGCAGACTGCAGCGAAGGACGCTAACAATGCGGCTACTAGGACGATCATTCTCTTACTGACCTGTGTCATCTTGCTTCTCCTTGGGTCCAGAATGCCCCGGATGCGACGTTCTAGATTCCATTTCGATCCAAATATTCCGGCCGTACCAACCGTTGGAAGGCCATGATTCATAAGTTTGCCTAGTGTTAGCAATGTCGTGCCGTACTGGGCGGGTTCAAAGTTGCTGATTACGAAATCGTCGCAAGCTTCCTCACTGGCTTGACGCAATTTCTTGTCAAGAATCCAGACCAGCGGACACCACCACCAGACTGCAATGACAAAACGAGCAAACATTTGCGTCATGGGATCGCGACGCAATATGTGCGCGACTTCATGAATAAGTACTTGAGAGAGTTGCTCCTGCGATAGATCATCCACAAAGCCTACAGGTAGCAGGATTCGGGCTCCCCGCCCAAAGCCGACAACCACGGGGGAACCAATATCACGGCTTGTGGCAACGACGGGGAATTGAGCCAGATTCAATTGCCCTGCTACTTGTTTCGTAGATTGATGCAATTGAGCGTTCTGAATTTCTTCGGACGATTTTTTAATCCGGAAGACCGCAAAGGCGGATCGGCAAATTCCGAGCAAGAGCGCGAAACAACCAATAGTCCAAGCTGTTATGACAATCGGAAAAGTAATAGTCACCCTTGACTTTACTGGTTCCAGCCTATTTTCCTCGGGTCGGTCGACCGTTCTATTGGACTGAAACTCCTGCGGCTCTTGCTTCGTGTTTTGTGATTCCAAGTTCAGATTGCCAGCGAGGCTTTCTTGCCCGTCATCCTCGCTTGGTTTTGCTGGATCCGTATCCAAGCTGGAGAAAGAAAACACCTCTGATGGCATGCTAGACGCCGCAAGTCACGTCTCCTCTTGTATGACAGGGAATGTTGAAGACAGAACGGGCACTCGGAATTCCAGGTTTGCAGTTAGGCAGACCAAGGCAATGATCGGCACAAATACTCCCGCATAGATTCCGATTCGAAGTATTGCATGTCGTTCCGCACCCGATCGTCCAAGAGTAGCAATGAGAAGTGCAATTGCGAAAATCAATGAGACTTGGGCAGCAATCCAAGCGACCGGATTTTCCCGGATGATTGAAAGCAATTCATTCATTACTTGCCCTCTTCTTTGCCTCTTTTAGGATCTTCTCAATTCGAGCAATTTCTTCACTCGACAATCCACGGAACTCTAAGAGTGCTGACATTAGATTTTCAGGGCTTCCGCCACAGACCTTGTCGACCACGTCGACGACTCGTTGCCCAAGATTGTCGTGACGGTCGACCAAGGCAGAGTAAAAATGCGTACGCCCAATGACGCGATGCGTTAGCCATCCGCGTTCTTCCAATCGCTCCATCATCGTCCGCACCGTATTGCGAGCAACGTCGCGCTGTTTAGCAAGTTCATCGCGCACCTCAAACACAGAGGCTTCACCAAGCTCCCAAACAACTTCCATGATCTCGCGTTGCTTTTCAGATAGCTGCTCTTTTCGCTTCATCTTGCCCATAAGATCCTCCACGGCTAACGGTGTCGCCATTATGGCTACTCTTGTAGCCGTTGTCAAGTTGATGTGCTTGTCAGGCCGCGTATTGTGGGGATTTTCAATCGAAGATCCGTTGTTGCTAGTGGCCAGCGTGCTTGATCTTCACGACTATTTCTGTGTTTTTTGCAGTTCGTTCGAACAATCGTTAGTTTGTTGGCAACCAACAGAAGGCTCAGTGTGTGTCGTCAGGAAGAGAGGGCTCGGTCGGTTGGATCCAGAAGAGATTGTCGGTGATTACTACCCACAACTATTCCGTTCTGCGTTTTTGCTGACAGGCAACCGCGCTGAAGCCGAAGATCTTGCGCAAGAAGCTATTCTTCGCGCGCTTGGAGCATGGAGACGATTTAGGGGCGCAAGTAGCCGCAAAACTTGGCTGTACGGTATCCTGCTGAACGTCCACAGATCTAGTGTGCGTAGCGATCGTCGCCATTGGGACCGCATGTTGAGATGGTTTCAAAGAAGGTTGAGTGACGATTCACCTGTTAGTCCAGAGGACTCTGCCATGCAAAAGGAATGGCAGAAGAGTCTGTGGCATGGTGTGGCGCAGCTGCCAATGTTGCAGCAGCAGGCGGTCTTGCTGCGATTTCATGGGGAGCTAAGTTACGACGAGATTGCGCAAGCAATGTCGTGCCCAATTGGAACCGTCAAGTCGAGGTTAAATACCGCACTCAAGAGGTTAGCAGAGAATCCTGCCATCCAAGAGTTGAAAGAACTGGCAATAGAAGTTTGATATAGAAGTTTGGTACGAGCGAATGTCCGAGTCCAATCATCGAGAAGTAGGTTCAAGACTCCGCGAGCAGTCGGCCCGGTTGGCGCCAGAATGCATTGAAGCACCAGTCGATCAGATCCTAGGCCGATTTCGCAGAAGGCGCATGATTCGACGTTGCTATGTAGGGGCAAGCGCCCTAGCTGTGCTGCTTGTCGGTATCTTCTTTGTGAATCGTGCGCTCGACGAGTCACCGCAGTTTGCGGAAAAAGAGGCTCAGTCTAGCAACGAAGAAAAATTGGAGTCGCCTACTCTGGCGTCCGCTCAAATGCAAAGCGATTTGGAAACGGGTGAATCCTTTGCTGAGCTCTTAAACTTTGTTTCGCTCCAAGCAGGTGTCGAGGCGCATCTCATTATCCGTAAGGATGAAAACGGAACCGAAACACCAGTTATCTACATTCCTCCCGCACTTCTGCCAATGTCTTATGAAAATCTGGATACCGCCGAACAAGAAGCCGTTTTGCGGGTACTAAACCAATCGACAGAGCAACTAAATTCCATCTAGTCGAGAATCAAACAGAGAGAGCCTGAAATGAGATCCATTGTCTTTGCGACCCTATTCGCCATTGCGTCTTCATCCGTCTCAGCCGGGGAGGTCGCTGAGGTCGTTTCCAAGGCGAAATCAGCGATCGTGTTGTTGTCCTGGGAAGCCCCATCTCCGACTCCCGCAAAATTGAATGTCAATTCTGTACCACTGAACGGGCGTTCGAACCAAGTCTACTATGAGCTGGCAAGAGACTTTTGGGTTGCTGACTCAAACACAAAAGTCTACGCCAACGGATTACTTGTTTCGGCTGATGGGTTGATTGTGGCAATAGGCCCTCCAACTCTTCCGGATCAAGTTGAAGAGATTTCCGTAATGTTACCGAACAACGTGGCTCTTGAAGCGAAACGTCTTGTGGTTGACCAGCGAACCGGACTCTGTCTGTTGAAGG
This sequence comes from Planctomycetota bacterium, assembly GCA_039030255.1. Lineage (GTDB taxonomy): Bacteria > Planctomycetota > Planctomycetia > Pirellulales > Pirellulaceae > Aureliella. The sequence goes on from JBCCEO010000003.1 coordinate 6,369, forward strand.
TTCAATCAGACGCAGAACTGCCGTATCTAGAATTGGAAATTGCAAATCCGAACGTCGGTGACTCTTTAGTAAATGTTCATCGTGTGGCAGACAACGCTGAGGTTGCCTCCGTCGGAATTTTGGCCGCCCAAAACCGCAACGTGGCATCAGTCAAAGGCCTTTTACAAACAGATCTTCGTGTTAGCCCTGGGAGTAGCGGCAGCCCTGTCTTAACCAGAGACGGAAAACTGGCCGGACTCATACTGTCAAGCAAGGCAAATGATGTAGAGGATTCGACAGGCGCAACTTTCGCCGTCGATGCTAACAAGATTTCATCGTTGCTTGAGAACGTGGAACCAAATCGGAGTGTTGTGCTTGAACCAGCCTATCTAGGTGTTGCCTTAGAGGACCAGGATGGAACAGTCCGAGTTCGAAGTGTGCTCGCGGGTTCTGGTGCAGAAAAAGCGGGGCTTAAAGTCGAGGATGTTATTGTCGAAGTTGCAGGTCAGGAGATGGCGACAACGGAGCAAGTTCAATCGGTAGTTGCAGAATCTGAGCCAGAAATAGAAATCGCAATCAAAATCCAGCGCGGCGATCAAACTTATGTATTGCCGGCTCAACTTGGCAAGCGGCCCAAAGCCACGGTGAACAATATTGAGGTACAACGCGTCGTTCCAGGCGTTTCCATACCCTTGGGCGCTCCTGCCGATCCGCAATCGACTCAGGTTTTGAAGGATCAATATGCAAAATGGCTACAACAATTGGTGGCGGCCCAAGCGGTGCGAAAGCAAAGCCTTGCACCCGCTACAAAATCGCTCCGAGTTCAGCGGTCTGGCCTCGATGAAAAAGTAGAGCAGCTCTCCACAGAAATGAAGGAGTTGAAAGACCAGCTCCAGCAACTTCAAGCAACGCTTGACGAGCTGAATGGAAAATAGTGGCTAAGCAAATGCTATATTCCGCGCATGTCGGGTGAGAATAAAACGATGGCAGCCCAACACCACTACGACGAAGGAGTGTCAAATGACAAACGAACAGGCCAAGATCATTAAAGCCCGTGTGGGGGTTCTGGAGCTCGCCAAGCAGCTCGGAAACGTCTCGCAAGCCTGCAAGGTGATGGGCTACTCTCGAGATACGTTCTACCGCTACAAAGAGCTATACGAAAATGGCGGCGAGGAAGCGCTTCATGACGTCTCAAAACGCAAGCCGATCCTGAAGAATCGTGTCGCGCCCGAGATCGAAAAAGCTGTCTGCGAGATGGCTATCGAGGAACCTGCCTACGGACAAACCAGGGCCAGCAATGAACTACGCAAGAAGAACGTTTTCGTGTCACCTACGGGTGTTCGAAGCATCTGGTTGCGTAATGACTTGGAGACCAAGAAGAAACGCTTGAAGGCTCTCGAAGCCAAAGTTGCACAAGATGGAATTGTGCTCACCGAGGCTCAAGTTGCAGCACTCGAAGCGGCGAAACAGGAGAAGGAAGATCACGGACAGATCGAAACCGAACACCCTGGCTATCTCGGCTCGCAAGATACTTTCTATGTGGGCACGATCAAGGGAGTCGGACGAATCTACCAACAGACCTTCATCGACACCTACACCCGCGTCGCCTTTGCAAAGCTGTACTTGCAAAAGCATGCGATCACAGCTGCGGACCTGTTGAACGATCGTGTGATTCCATTCTTCGATGAGCAGGAAATTCCGTTGCTCCGAGTCTTAACCGACCGCGGCACCGAATACTGCGGAAAGAAAGATCAGCATGAGTATCAACTCTACCTGGCTCTTGAGGATATTGATCACACGAAAACCAAAGCGAAAAGTCCGCAGACAAACGGCATCTGCGAACGTTTCCACAAGACAATCCTAGAAGAGTTCTATCAGATCGCTTTTCGAAAGAGGATCTACAGGACTCTTGATGAACTCCAAGCCGATCTTGACGAATGGCTGAACAAGTATAACAACCAAAGACCACACAGCGGTCGTTACTGCTACGGCAAAACGCCAATGGAGACTTTCAACGACTCATTGCCAATGACCAAAGAGAAACTGCTCAACGGATCGTACAACCAGACGCAACTGACAGCTGTGTAAAGATAGGTTGAAACTGTCAGATCAAGTATGAGCCACTACAATTTATTTGTCTTAGCTATTCACGAGCTGCATGCGTTGGGCAAGGTAAGCCCGAAGCTTGTCGAGGTCACTAGCGAAGCCACGAATTCCCTCGGCAAGTTTTTCAGTTGCCATGGCATCTTCGTTTAGCATCCAGCGAAAGACTCCTTCGTCTATTTCGATTCTCGGAATGTCCATAGCAAGGGCTTCTTGCTCGTTGAGTTTCCTCATCACTGGTTGGTCGCTGGCAGCAAGTTTGCTCAGCAGCGATGGTGCAATCGTCAGCAAATCACATCCACTCAAAGCGACGACTTGCTCGGTCGTGCGAAAGCTCGCCCCCATGACCTCTGTTTTGAAGCCATGGCGTTTGTAGTAGTTATAGATTTTGGTTACGGACGCCACTCCAGGGTCTTCTTCAATCGAGATATGTTCAAGACCCTGATTGGCTTTGTGCCAATCGTAGATTCGTCCAACAAACGGGCTGATCAGCGTGACACCTGCTTCCGCACAGGCTATGGCTTGGCCAAAACCGAATAGCAGCGTGAGATTGCAATGGATGTTTTCTTTTTCCAGTTGTTCTGCAGCGCGAATTCCCTCCCAAGTGCTTGCGATCTTAATGAGAATACGTTTCGGATCGATTCCAGATTCTTTGTATAACGCAATCAGTTCATGCGCTTTTTTGATTGTCTCATTGGTGTCAAAGCTGAGCCTAGCATCCACTTCTGTGGAGACACGTCCAGGGATCGTCTCAAGGATCTTGCAGCCAAACGTGACGCTTAGCTTGTCAATGATGTCGTCAATCAGACTGTCTTCATTGTTGTTTCGCGCTTGTCCGTAGGCAATCGCTGCATCAACCAGATTCTGATACTCGGGCATCTGCGCGGCCTTGTAAAGCAAGGACGGATTGGTTGTCGCATCTTGCGGTTTATGGCGTCCTATCGCATCAATCTCGCCAGTGTCTGCCACAACGATTGTGCAATCTTTCAAATCATCTAAAGCGCTCACTTACAGCTCCTGTTGTTGCTTTGCGTTTTGTCCGTCGTTGAATTCTACTTGATGTGTTTCGAGCAGCCTTCTTTCATACTGACCTTCTCGCGGGTGAAGGTTTAGATAGAAAGTTGTTCACTTTTTGTCGCGAGAGAGTATTTCAGCACATTTGAGCATGGCACGGCCATTGTGGTAGGCGCCTTGCCACATGCTGGTTCGAACTTTTTTGTCGCCGACGGATCCGTCTTCATTAAGCGTGTCCCACCAGCCGCCTGCGGGTGCAATGTGATGATTCTTCGTGAATTCGAATGTGCGATCAAATACTTCACGATACTTCGCATCGCCGGTCATTTCATGCATGGTAAGCATGGAGACGAGTGCCTCGGTCTGAACCCACCATATTTTGCGCTGATCGTTGCTTGGCTTGGCGGGCTCGCCCGAGTTGAAAAAACCGCCATGCTTCTTGTCGTATCCATATTGGATCGCGAAATCACAAATCCTTCGAGCCCAGCTTTGCATTTCGGCTGGGTTGATTCGGCTAGAATCTTTCAACGTCTCCACGGCATCTAAGACCAACCAGGCGCATTCGACGTCATGGCCATAACTTGCCTTATCATTACGCTCGGATTGGATCATCTTCCAATCGGGAGTCCAACCATCGATATTGCAAGGATGAGTCGGATGCTTGACGCGCTGCATGTTGATGAGCACCAGTTCTTCCAGGCGCTGAGCCAACAGAGGACTTGGCCGCTCGCGGATTAGCTGGGCGAAGGCTTCAAGTATGTGCAAATGGGAGTTATAGGTTTTCGTGTTGATCGCTCCAACATATCCAGATTCCGATGGGTCGGTGATCAACTTCCAATCCGCGTAGAAAAATTCTTGATAGCCGCCATTGGTTTGATCGTAGCAATTCTTCTCTAGTGTTTCGAAAATGTCGATCGCTTTGTTGATCGCCTCCGCGTTCTTGGTCGCGCGATAGTATTCGACAAGTCCGTAGATCACAAAAGCGTTTGGGTAAATGTGCTTGCGAGAATCCACAACTTCGCCACTCGCGGAAACTTTGGCAAAGTATCCGCCGTGTTCCGAGTCGTAGAACTTTTGCGTTAAGAATTGATAGCCGAGATGCGCAGCTGCCAGAGCTTCCTCCCGCCGAATGTCGTGGACGGCGAGCGTACTAAAGAACCAGAGCTGTCGGGCTTGAAGAGTTAAGAACTTGTCGCTGCTCGTAAACTTGCCGTTTCCGTCGAGCACCTCGAAGTAGCCGCCATGTTCTTGGTCGACCGAGGGTAAGTAGAAATCAATCAACGATTCGTTGAGAATCTTGCGGCATTGATCAGCATCCACGGCTTGCAGTCCATTTGAAGAGCAGGCGATGACAACAACGAAGCTGGAAACGAAAAGGCTAAGAATCTTTGCGTTCATGAGAGTGAGCAGATCCAGGAGTCAACCGGCGAGTTCTGAAGCCCGCCAGTCTACACTAGCAAGGTCTTCTTTCGCGGGAGAGGCTGACAATTTTTGCAACTGAGCCGCTCGGGTCACCGGCACAATCGCTGGAGTGCAGGCTTTAGCCGCCTGCTGAATTGCCGAAAGTCTTGACGACTTCCGCTACCAGTTTCTAGGTTTTAGCCGCCGCCGTGCAGATGAGAAGCCCGGCCGCCTGCGGATCGCGGCTCACGGGCAGTAAAAGTCGAGCAATCGATTGTTAGCGTCGTTCGCGAGCGGGAGTTTTTCTGCTTCCATGCTTTTGATAAACGCGGGCCGCGAATTCACGTGTTTCAGGTCGGTTTTTCGCCTCGAATATTCGCTGCTTGGCTCGAGCATAAGCCTCCTTGTGCTCCACAATTGGCAAAGGGTAATCCTTGCCCAATTGGCAGCCATAAAGTAGTTGTTCCATCTGAGTCATCTTGTGCGGCTCGGCGAGTAATTCGTTCGGTAACTCGGCCAGCTCTGGAACATACTCGCGAATGAAATCACCGTTTGGATCGTTGTCCAGTGCTTGCTTGATCGGAGAGTAGATTCTTACCGTGTTGATACCAGTAACGCCTGATTGCATTTGAAACTGGCTGTAGTGGATTCCTGGTTCGTAGTCAAGAAAGAGCCGCGCCATAAACGCGGCAGGCCGCGGCCAGTGAAGCCAAAGGTGATAGGAGGAAAACGAAACCAACATGGCTCGCATGCGAAAGTTGATCCAGCCTGTTTGTTGTAGGGCCCGCATGCAAGCGTCAATCATCGGGTAGCCAGTTTGCGCATTGCAAAAAGCCTGAAAATAGTCTTCTCGAAATTCTTCTTCACGCAGTCCATCGTAGCCACGATTCATATTCTGGAACTCAATGTCAGGTTCATCTTCCAGTTTCTGCATGAAATGGCAGTGCCAGCTGAGTCGTGATTGGAAGCTTGACAGGGATTTAAGCCAATTGGATCTTCCGTTCGTCTCTGGATCTGACTTGATGTCCTCTACTTGAGATCGAGTTGCTTGAAGAACCTCTCGGACAGAAATGCATCCAAACGCGAGGTAAGGGCTTAGTCGACTGCAGCTATGCGATCCTCCTAAAGGGCTGGACATATCGCTTCGGTAATTCTCACCACGCTGTTCGAGGAATGTCTGCAGCAATTCTAGAGCACTGGAGCGGCCTCCAGTTTGCGCTACTGTTCGTTCTGAAGGCTTGATTCCAAGACCGTTTTCGTCCAGCAATTCTCCCGCTCGCGATTCTGGACTTGGCGGAAGTTTGCTGGGGGCGGGGTGCAATGGTTCGCTCATCTTGCGATTCCACTTGCTTGCCCAGCCATCTCGATTGGCGAGCCGACGTACTACGCCGTTCTGAGCGTATTCGTGCAACTGCACATCATTCTCTTTCGCCCAAGCTCGTACTTTCAGGTCTCGTGCGTAAGTGATTGCATTTCCCGTTTCTTCGTGGGAGTAGATATGCTCGAAATTGTGTCGAGCGTGGAGTTGCTCCAAGATCGCAACGCAGTTTCCACATTGCAAGGTTAGACGGTTCCCAAGTTGCCGAAGTGCTTGATCCAGCTCGGCCAAAGATTCGTTGATAAAGACCAGATGAGAACCATCGAAATCGTCGGCCTGAATTATGTCGGGCTCGTAGGCGTAGAGACAAATAAGGCGTCTGTGCTCAGCGCCTTTGCAGAGGGGTTGGTGATCGCAAACTCGAAGGTCCTTCTTGAACCAAACAAGAGCCGTTGAATTCAAGGACTTCAGTTTGCTATCCCTAAAAAGCGCCTGTAATCCGCTCTTCCAGCATGCGATAGAGTTCTAGCCGCTCGGTTCCATGGTCAATCGCAGAAGTTTCTTGCATTCTCTCCGACACTTGGGCATCGGATACGTCATACTCCCTCAACAGCTCTCGCATTTGTTCCCAGGTTGGCAGCCAACAAACGCTTTGCTTCAAATTCTCGATTGTCTCACTGCGTCGCAAGAAATGTTTGAGGTCGAGAATGAAGAAGACCCCATCCTGAAATGGAGATTCGCAGTCGATAAGGTCGCTCTGGTCCAGTACAAAGTGGCCGACCTCTGGCGTCCAATCTAGCCCATAAGCCTTAAATAGCTGAGCCAATTCAAGTTCTTCGTCGCTAAATCTCACGGTGTCATTGCAAATCTGAGCCATTCTCCGCTTCCTTTTCAGGGGATACGCCAATTCTATTAATAGGGCCAGTCAAGGGAGGAGAGCTAAATCATATCAAAATGCTGTTTGCTATACTAATTATCTCGCCCCGCAATGGAATTTCCATTCTCGAAATCCTACTCCTATTTTGTTGCTGTCGGAGCAAATAAATGCGATCCCGTACGATTTCCCTCCTCTCTAGATTTCCTATTTTGAGCTCGTGTATGCCCCAGATGATTCTACTCGGCGTCATAGTTTTCCTAACTGGCAGTCTCGCATTACCGGCATATGCTCAAACTGAAGCAAGCCAAATCTTGGAACAAGCAAATGTTTCCGGTGGATTCCTTGTACACCTGGGAGCCAAGGACGCGGACTTGGCTCTGCAGCTGAAAACGAGAGAGTCTATTCAAGTCCATGTTCTGACACGTGCATCGGAAGACGTGACCAAAGTTCGCGAGCAATTGATGGCCGCCAAAGCCAATGGACCCATTGCAGTGGATCTGCTGGCCAGCAACGAGTTGCCGTATGTGGATAACTTGGTCAACCTTTTGATCACCGAGGACATGGGCCAAGTATCCCGGGAAGAAGCATTGCGTGTGCTAGTGCCCAACGGCGTCTTGCTCGAGAGAGCTTCTTCGGGTTGGAAGAAGACCGTCAAGCCAGTACCAGAGGACATCGATGAATGGACTCACTACTTGCATGACTCCACAGGCAACTCGGTGGCAGACGATGACGTCGTCGGTCCTCCGCGGCACCTGCAATGGGTTGGAAGCCCCCGTTGGTCGCGGCACCATGATCGCATGGCCAGCATGAGTGCTTTGGTCAGTTCGGGTGGCAAGATGTTTTACATCATGGATGAAGGCAGCCGCATCTCGATTCAATTGCCGCCGAAATGGAAGTTGATTTCTCGGGATGCATTCAATGGTTCCGTACTCTGGAAGCGAGATATTCCAACTTGGCAAAGCCATTTGTGGCCGCTCAAGAGTGGGCCAACGCAATTGTCACGGCGTTTGGTTTCCAGTACGGACCAAGTGTTCGTGACTCTTGGTTACGATGCTCCAACAACTGCCCTGGATGTGGACTCGGGCGAAACGAGTCTCACCTACGAAGGGAGTGAAGGAACGGAGGAAATCATTCACCGAGGCGATAAATTGTTCTTGGTAGTCCGCAAAGGCAAAGCCGAGTTGGCCGACTATTTGCCCGTCAACGGCCGCACTGGGGATCAAGCGGCTGCCCGCAAGCTGTTCTGGAACGAAGAGCCCCGCGTGTTGATGGCCTACGATGCGGCGACCGGAGAGCAACTTTGGGCCAAGCAGACGAAAATCTCGCCGCTGACCTTAGCCGCTGACGACGGGCAACTTTACTATCACGATGGAGATCATGTCGTAGCGGTCGATCAAGCGACGGGCGACATGTCTTGGGAGAGTGAGCAAGTCACACGACGGGAATCCTTCACCTTCAACTTTGGACCACGCTTGGTGATTCACGATGACGTTGTGCTTTACGCTGGCGGTGACGGCAAGATGCTCAGCTTTGATGCCAAGGCAGGAAAAGTGCTGTGGAACGCCGAGCATCCGAACTCGGGCTACCAATCGCCGCAAGATTTGATGGTCATGAATGGCCTGGTGTGGTGTGCACCCACGACTTCAGGAAAAGACACCGGCGTGTTCACGGGACGCGATCCGAAAACGGGAGAAGTCAAAAAGGAGTTTCCGCCCGACGTCGAAACTTACTGGTTCCACCACCGCTGCTACATCGCCAAAGCGACGAACAACTTCCTGATGCCATCGCGGACGGGTATCGAGTTCGTGGACCCGAACGAAGAGCACTGGGACATTCACCACTGGGTACGTGGCGGCTGCTTGTACGGCGTGATGCCGTGCAATGGTTTGACTTATGCTCCGCCGCACAATTGTGCTTGCTACCCGGAAGCCAAGTTGTTTGGTTTCAATGCCCTTGCCCCGCTGGCTCCGACACGTCCTATTCCGGCGGAGATTGAAGAATCTGGACGCTTGGAAAAAGGGCCTGCCTTTGCCGCTGATGTTGGGGATTTTGAAGTCGGAGCCGAAGACTGGCCAACCTACCGTCACGATGTCGGACGCAGCGGCAATACATCGACTGAGATTGAGTCTGGCATTGAAAGCCGCTGGAATGTCGAGTTGGGTGGCCGCTTGACGTCTCCCGTGGTAGCTGGCGGGATGGTGTTTATCTCCAAGATCGATGAGCACACGTTGTATGCCTTGGATGAAGAAACAGGGCAATCGCGTTGGACTTATACGGCGGGGGCTCGCATTGATTCGCCACCGAGTATCGAAGAGGGTCGCGTGGTTTTTGGTGCGACCGATGGCTGGGTTTATTGCTTGAGGGCTGGCGATGGCGAATTGATCTGGCGATACCGCGCGGCACCTATTGATCGTCGCACGATGGCTTACGAGCAGCTTGAGTCCCTGTGGCCGGTCCACGGAAGTGTACTCATTCGTGAAAACGAAGTTTACTGTGTGGCCGGTCGATCCAATTTCCTCGACGGCGGCTTGCGGATGCTGCGTTTGGATCTGGCTAGTGGCGAGAAGATTTCAGAAACCATCATGGATGAAACAAATCCTGAAACCGGCAATAATCTGCAGGAGAAGTTAGAGATCTTGCAAATGCCCGTAGGATTGCCAGACATCCTTTCCTACGACGGTCGCCACATCTTCATGAAGTCGCAGAAGTTCGATTTGGAAGGAAATCGACTTGAGATCGGCCCCAACTCGGGTGACTTTGCCAGTCAGGCTAGCAAGCAACGCGGTGAGGACGCGCACATTTTTGCTCCGATGGGATTCCTGGACGATACTTGGTTCCATCGTTCTTATTGGGTGATGGGCCAGAGCTTTGCTGGCGGACACGGCGGCTATTATCAAGCTGGTCGCTTTGCTCCTTCAGGACGATTGCTCGTGAAGGGCGATGGTTATGTGTTCGGTTACGGCCGGAAGCCCGAGTATCTACGTTGGACGACAACCCTGGAGCATCAGCTCTTCGCAGCTGAGCCCAATCCGCCGGAAATTCCTGAAGGATTTATGAAGAAGAAAGGCGGAGCGGCTAAGAATTCCTTCGCACAGTTCCGCAAGTCACCTACGCTGGATCCTTCAAAGAAACCGATCACGGTGGAAGCATGGATGACTGCCACCAAGCCGAATGGAGTGGTCATCGCGCGTGGCGGTCCAACGCATGGTTTTGCACTAAGTTTAAAGCAAGGTAAAGCCGTGTTCTCGATGCGGGTGGATTCGGATCTGAAAGAAGTCACGGGCGGCAAGCGTCTGATTGGCGGCTGGCATCATTTGGTAGGCGTCGCCACCGAGGATAAGAAAATCAAGCTCTACGTCGACGGAAAGCTCGTCGCCGAAGGCGAAGGGGATGGCCTGATTCCAGCGGATCCGGCTCAAGACCTGGAAGTTGGCTCGGACGCGGGTACGGCCGTAGGCGAATACACTTCACCCGCCACACTCTCGGGTATCGTAGATGAGCCACGACTCTATTTCCAAGTATTCTCGGACGAGGCGATCGCGAAGCGTTTTGAAGATGGTAGCGAACTGTCCGATACAGCCGTGCTGGCGGCCAGCTTTGATGACGGAAGTGCCCGGGACCATTCCTTGAATCGCAATAATGGCACCGTCGAAGGCGCGAAGCTTGTCGACGGCAAGTTCGGCAAAGCGCTACAGTTCTCGCCGGGTAAGAAGGGCGGAGCCAAGCCTGTCAATCAAGGCAATTCGCTGGTGAAACCCAAGTGGACGCAGGACGTTCCGATCTATGTTCGAGCTATGACATTGTCCGGATATCGCCTGTTTATCGTGGGGCCGCCGGACATCATCGACGAAGAGAAGACCTTTGAAGGACTGACCGAAGATGATCCCAAGGTGAAAGCTTTGTTGGCCGAGCAAGACGCGGTGCTCGACGGTGAGACCGGCGGAAAACTCTTGGTGGTCAACACGGTCAGCGGGAAAGTCGAGAATCAGATTGACTTGGATGTTCTGCCCGCCTGGGATGGTCTGATCGGAGCCAACGGCCGGCTCTTCCTTTCCACTTTGGATGGCCAGTTGATTTGCTTCGAGTAAGCATGGTCGCCTTTTTGCAACTGAGTCGCTGGCCGTGAGGCAATCCCTGGAGTGCAGGCTTTAGCCGCTTACTGTGCAGCTGAGAAGCCCGGCCGCTTACGCGTCACGGCTCACTCGCAGGCTATTCGACAGAGCTTCAAGAATTGAGGACCGGCTTTCGCGGGAACGGAAGGCGGCCTTTAACCCATTAACTCTCCTTTGGAATGACTTCTTGTGATGCAACGATTTACCTGTGTTTTGTTTTGCGCTTGTTTGGTGATTCTTAGTCATGCTTCCGTTCGGGCTGAGTCGAATCAGCTTGAGAAACAGCCGAACGAGAAGCAACCCAACATCATCTTTGTCATGATTGATGATTTGGGTTGGAAGGATTTGGGCTGTTACGGCAATGACTTTGTCGAGACTCCCAGGATCGATAAGCTGGCGCGCGAGGGCATGCGTTTTACAGACTTTTACGCGGCGGGCGCGGTTTGCTCTCCGACGCGATGCGCTGTGCAATCGGGGCAGAATCAGGCACGGATTGGAATTACAGCGCATATCCCAGGGCATTGGCGGCCTTATGAGACGGTGATCACGCCGATGACGACCATGGGTTTGCCGCTGGACACGGTTACGGTTGCAGAGTCTTTGAAAGAAGCGGGTTACCAAACGGGTTACGTCGGCAAATGGCACTTGGGAGCCAGCCACGTCTTTGGCCCACAGTTTCAAGGCTACGATTTCGCGGTTGAGATTAACGGCGCGCATCTTCCTGGCAAGTATCGGGTTGCTGGTCGCAAAGATCTGAAGCCGAAACCGGATCAGTTTCGCACGGAGTTCGAAACGGAGCTTTGCCAACAGTTCATTCGCGAAAGCAAAGACAAACCGTTTTTCCTGATGCTCTCGCCCTTTGCCGTGCACATTCCTTTGGCGGGAAAATCAGAGCTGGTCGACAAGTACCGTGGTCGTGCGAAGGAGCAGTCGCGCGACTTGCCGAGTCCCATTTACGCAGCGATGCTCGAAGAAGTAGACATCATGATCGGCAAGATTGTCGATGAAGTGGAAGCTCAAGGGTTAACCGATAACACGATGATCGTGTTTACTTCCGACAATGGAGGTCTCTATCGTCGTTACGATTATCGTGCTGCGGCCGACGATGATGTGACGAGTCTAGCGCCGCTCAAGGGCGAAAAAGGATCGTTGCATGAGGGTGGTATTCGAGTGCCGTTGATCGTCAAGTTTCCTGGTCGTGTTCCAGCGGGCGTCGAGTGTTCCGAACCGACCATTTCGTACGATTTCTATCCAACTTTTGTTGATGCGGCCGCAGGCGAATTGCCCGTTTCGCAGACGATTGACGGCAAGAGTTTGCTTCCTCTGTTTGCTGACGCGGAGGCAACATTGGATCGCACTGCCCTGCACTGGCACTATCCACACTATCACCATGATCGACCCGCTTGTGCGATTCGCGAGGGCGATTGGAAGCTGATTGAGTACCTTGACGGCAGCGGCGATCTAGAGCTTTATAACTTGGCCCAAGACATTGGCGAAACGACAAACCTGATCGACGAACGAAAGGGCCGCGTTGCCGATTTGAAAAAGAAGTTACAAGCTTGGCGAACGGAGGCACTTGCGCGCATGCCAATTACGAATCCGCATTTCGACGCCGAGCAGCGTGGCCAATGGTGGAGCATGCGCAACGGCAAGATCATCAACAGCGCAGCGCGAAAACGATTTCCACCGACGGAAAAAGATCTTTGAGGAAATAGGCGTGCCGATCAAGCCCAGCCGCGCCATGGAGCAGACTGAAGCGTTGCATAGCAGTCGCAAATAACGACTGAAATGGTCGTGCAAATCTACTGCTCGATCCGCTCACGTCGCTCTGCGTGGAGTAGAAGCTTCCTAGCCACAAGTTTGCACCCGTGGCCGCAACATTGCATACTCAGCAAACGCGGCGAGCAGCGGCAGAAATACAGGTTACTTGGAGGGTTCTATATCCTTCAGGAATTTGAAGATCTCACTGTCGGTGGTGAGGATCATGGTGCTGTCTTTGTCCAGCATTTCCTGGTAGGTTTCCATGGTCTTGATGAACTCGTAGAATTCGATCGCTTCGGGACTCTGGTTGTAGGACCCGGCGTAGATCTTGGTGGCCTCCGCGTCGGCGACCCCGCGAATCTCTTGCACTTTCTTGTAAGCCTCCGATTCAATCTCGGCGAGGTCTTTTTCTTTCTTACCAATGATTTTCGCAGCCTCTCCGGCTCCTTCACTACGGAAACGCTCGGCAATCTGCTCCCGTTCGCTGATCATTCGAGAATAGATTCTCTGACGAACGCTACTGTTGTAGTTAATTCTCTTGAATCGAATGTCGAGGAGTTCGATACCGAAATCCGTTAGCTTGGAAGCCGCCTTCGTGAAGATTTCCTCTTCGATTTTGGCACGACCTTTATTGATGGGGTAGAGAACGCCCAGGTTGCCAGGAGCGTCTTCGAGCGTTTCGTCCTTCATCGGGATACGATCTTTGGTCGTTCGGATGACTTCGATCAATTCGTGCTTGGCGATTGCGTTGCGCGTTTCACTGCCGAGGATATCATCCAAGCGTGATTTGGCGCTGCGTTCGTCGCGCAAGCGCAGGAAATACTGCTTGGCATCGCTGATCCGCCAGCGGCCAAAGGTGTCGACGAGAATATAGGTCTTGTCCTTGGTCGGCATTTCATGCGGACTTCCGTCCCATTCAAGGACGCGTCGTTCGATGCGATTCACATCTTGAATGAATGGAGTCTTAAAATTCAATCCTGCGGCGACAATCGGTTCGCCGACTGGCTTGCCAAACTGAGTGATGATGACTTGTTCCGTTTCGTCGACCGTGTAGGCCGCGGAATAACCAACGATCGAAAGCACGATGAGAGCTAGGATGACCAGCGGAGCAATGGCGTTCTTCATGATTTCGCCTCCCTTAATTGGTTGGTAGTTGGAGAAGCGGAAGAACTTGGCTGGCTTGGTTATCAATGATGATCTTTTTGCCAAGTTGCGGGATAACCTCACGCATCGTCTCGATGTAAATGCGGCGTTTGGTTACTGCTGGTGCATCAATGTATTCCTTCAGTACGGCGTTGAAGCGTGAGACATCCCCATCGGCTTCGTTAACGCGTTTGAGAGCGTAACCCTCTGCGGCCTGGATTTTTTGATCGGCCTGACCACGTGCACGAGGAACTTCTTTGTTGTATTCACCGTTGGCAACATTGATCAGCTGTTCACGTTCTTGTTGTGCCTGGTTCACTTCGTTGAACGACGGCTGAACGGGCTGCGGAGGGTTGACGTTTTTCAACTGCACTTGGTCGATGCTCAGCCCTAGTTCGTACTTGTTGACGACGGACTGCAGCATGTTGAGCGCGTCGGCCTCAATTTCTTGACGGCCGATGGTGATGACTTCATCGACGGTTCTATCGCCAACGACGGTACGCATGACGGATTCTGAGATGTCGCGGAGCGTATCGGCGGGCTCACGGACTTTGAACAGGAAGAGCTCAGGTTCTTGGACTCGATACTGCACTACCCACTCGACGGTGGCTGCGTTCAGGTCGCCGGTGACCATGCTTCGCTCAAGTTCTTGCTCGCGAATATTGGAGGACTGAGAGCTGTTGGTGGCTCCAGTAGTCCCAAAGCCAAATTCGATCTTTTGCTGGCGTTCCACGGGAATCATCGTGACTTTCTCGATTCCAAATGGAAACTTGAAGTGCAAGCCCGGAGGTGCTTTGCGAACGAGCTTTCCGAAGCGTTGCACGACACCAATGTCTTCCGCTTTGACGGTATAGATCGAGGTGTACAGCACGGCCAAGATCAGGATGACTGGGATGATAAGAAGAAGACCGTAGAGTCTTCGAAAATCGAAGTTTTCCCAATCGATTCGAATTTCTTTGGATTGAAAGTTCATATGCTCTGCTTAGTCGCCTTCGGGGAAGGTGGAAAAAGTTGCGTTTTTTGTGGCCGAGTAACGGGACCTGGAAAATGGGCCAGAACCAGCCCTGTTAAGTTAGGCAGCCCCATTCCAATAACTGGGCGCTTCCATCTTTCATAACTGGGCAATCGTAGGTCCCTGAGAAAGCCTGAGTTTCTTGTGCCAGGTAAAGGAACTAGCAATCCAAGCGAGCAAGTGGGGGCAAGATAGGATTTTCCGTGGAATCGTCAGATTCCGCACGGTTTTGCGTAGTTCGACCTGAGGATTGGGAAGTTCTCGGGTTCGCGCAGTGGGGCGACCAAGGCTAGAAAATGGTGCTGAGAGTTACCAGCGGGCTTCCATTTGGTTCACGATTTGGTTGGCCAGCCTTTCGATGGCGCGTTGTTGAGCTGTGGCCATGCTTTGCCCGCCCTCAGGGACGAAGTCGACGCCTTGGACAAAGTAAAAGGCGAGTTCGCCCAGTGGAACGGGTCGATTTTGCATCAATAGATTGCCTTGCCGATCCACCCAAGTCAGCTCGACGGTGACCAAGCTCTCGATCGCCCGAGGTTCATCCGTCCTGGCCTCGGTGACGGTCCGCTTGGCCTGAGAGGTCACACGGCAGGTCAGAGTGCTATCAGCGCTCGGGTCGGCTACCACTTTGTAAGGTGTCCTAAGCTCAATAGCTTTTTGCACTGCTTCAGTGAGTTGCACGCCGAGGTTGTGACGGAAGGTGTCATTGCGAACGATGGGAACATAGATCGTTCGGATGTTCGCATTGTAGAGCGAGCGATGCCCGAATTGATAGCGTGCGCAACCAGCCGAAGCCAAGCATAGAACGAGTAGCGAAATGAGTGCGCAAGTTTGTGCGCTAATTTGCGCGCAGACTGGCGTAAATAAAAATTGGACTGTCCAGTGTCGCCGCTCGGGCAAGCGCAGGGGATCTTTCTGTTGCAAAGGCATGCTCTGGGATCCGGCTAGTTGGGAGCGGCACCTTGAACTTTGTCACGCCAAGGCTTGTCGTCCGTTGTGCCGCCCATCAGCCAAACCAGGGCCTTGAAGCGTTGGGGTGGTACTGCTGGCGAGTCCTTAATGGCTGCCAGTTGTTCACCGGCTTGGTTTGCGAACGGGGTGTCGGCAAAGTCATTCAAGATACGTTCGTAGTGGAAGCGGGCCGCGCCGTTCTCGCCTTTGCGTCTGCGAAATTTGGCTTGTGTCCAAATCCGCTCGGCCATCGAATAGCGAGCCTGCGCGTAAGCTTCTTGGACTTCTTGTTGGTGTTCCTGGACTTTCTGAGGAAACTGCTTGCGCAATTGCTCAATGCGCTTCATCGCATCGCGGATTGGAATACTGCTGTATTGAGGACCTTGGTAGGAGGCGAGCAAACTCTTGAGTTCCAACAGCTGGGCATTGAATTGATGCTCGCTGTCTGGATAGGTCAGCCGCAAGTCGGCGAATGTGTCGGCAGCAGCTTCAAAGTCCCCTCGTTCGTAGTCTTCCATGGCGAGTCGCATAGTGGCGTCGTCACCGATTTTGCCCGTTGGGTTTTCCAGTCGCACAGTTTCAAGCACACGTTTTCCGTGACCGCGCGTATCATTCCATGGGCGTTTATTATCGGAGAAGTTGACGACTACGAAGGGCGAAGGATTCGATTTGTCATACTGGAGCCAATAGTCGGCAATCTCGAATCTTCGCGAATCTACGTGATCGATGTACGGATTCTTGGGATACTCTTTCACGAGGTCGGCATAGAGACCTTCCGCTCGATAGTAGTCTTCGGCGAAAAAGTGGGCCTCGGCAGCCATTAGTAGCGCGTCTTGCTCCAGGCCAGAGCTCTGCCAATTGGAGGCCGCTCGTCGGTATTCATCGGCTGCGGCCCGGAAGCCGTCTCGTCTGTCGGGGCCTTGAGCGGCCTTCGCTTGTTCAAAGAGTTGGTCGGCGCGCTGGTACTGTGATCGAGCTACTTGAATGTCCCGACGTTTCTTCGCGCGGATGCCGATGCGATCCAAGAACCCTTCAGCAAAATAGTCAGCTTCTGCAGAGACTCCTTCGGGCCGATAGACACCCGCCGGATCTTCTAACTTGCTCTTCGCGTCTTCGTAATCCGAATACGCGTCCTTGTAAGGAGAAAATACAGAACATCCGCTAACACTGGTGGCCAAGAGCACCAGAGTGAGTACACAGTACGGATAGCGATATTGAGTTCTTGGCGGGGACTTCCCTGTCAACGCCCAAGCTCCTCTAGGTAAGTTTCCAATTTGATCGGACTATCCAACAAAAAGGTCAGATATCGCATTATCAATTTGCGAACAATTGCACCATGTTCATCCGGGAACGCCCCAACATCGACACGTCGCCAATTCGACTGACTGAAGTAGATGAACTGTTGTTGAACTACAGAGGAAATTCGAAGGATTTGGCGTGCTCCAGAGCGGCAATCCTTGCAGAGAACACCTCCCGAAAAAGCACTAAACAGTACCCATTCATTTTCACGTTGCAGTTCGGCGTTTCCTTCTTCCAAAAGTGTTTTTCCGCAGTGAACGCATCGATCCCAACTGGGAAGATGGCCCAAACATCGAAGCATTTGAAGCTCAAAACGCAGGACAAGTGCCCTGGGCTCAAACTCTTCTTGCTCCAATCGGTCCAATGTGTCTTGTGCTAGATCGAAAAGCAGGGAATGTTTGTCCCCTTTCTCTGTGAATCGATCTAAGAGCTCGGCCACATAGTAACCGCAGTACAACCGCAGTAAGTCCTGGGAACCCATCCGAAAACGTCGCTGAAGCTTGGCTTCGGTCAGGATATCTAGGCTGTCGGAAGACTTGGAAATGAACACTACGCGACAGATTGAAAGCAGGTCAAGTGCAGCTTCAAAAGGGCTCTTCGGACGTCTAGCTCCTTTTGCTAGCGCTGCGATTTTGCCATGCTCACGTGTGAAAAGTGTGGCAATGCAACTGGTTTCACTCCACGGATACACACGGAGCACGATTGCTTCACATTGCTCTACCGACACTCTGGAAAAACCTTTGCAGGGCTATTATTCAGCCGGGAGAAGGCCGATTCGATTTGAATATAGGCTATCTTCGCAAACAGATCGCTACGAAAAAAGGCCGGAGCAAAACTCCGGCCTTCACGTTTCAACGGGGAACGAGCAGATTATCTGCGACGCCTGCGGAGCATCATGGATCCCCCTAATAGCCCCAGGAGTACCATGCTGCTCGGCTCAGGTACGGCAGAAGACTTCAACTGCCAGCCAAGGTCTTGCAGAATCCCAAGTTCAACACCAATGTATTCGGTCTTCTTGACACCAGGCGCAATCGCGTGAGCAGAAATTGCGTCCGGAAAAGTTGTCGTATCCACGTGTGAAAGGCTGGAACCAGACGCAAAGGTTGTTGGAGCATACATCTTCACAGGATTGCCACCGTTGGCAGCCATCGCATTCGCCCCGTTGAAGAAGACATCATTGCTAACCAAGTCGGCGGCGGAACCAACAAAGCTGCCATTGGAGAATAAGTCAGTTCCATCACCACGCTCTAGAAAAGAGTCAGAGACGGAATAGGTGTTGGGGTTTTGTGCAAAAACACCCGCACCAGTTGAAGAGGTCAGTGTTAGGTATCCCAACGAGTGCGTGATTTCGTGAACGGCAATGGTATAGAGGTCGAATTCGTTTGATGCCGGTGCGTCATTCTCAGAATTGTAGTTGTAACCAAAATCGTACTGTGAGAACCCATCGAAACCACCAGAGGGATCAACTCCCGTCTGGGCATGCTGATACAAGATCCCATTGGTGTGTCCATTAACTAAGAAAAACGAGGTTCCGCCTGAGGCAAGTGAACCGGTTCCGCCAGTCAGAGAGGCACGAACTTCGTAGTCCAAGGTCACATCGTTCGGAGTGTCCAAGACAGAGCTGATATAGTCGAGAGCGGCTTGAAAAGTCGAACGACGCGTCGCGCCCAATGGATTACCCGCGCCGAGACCAAATCCCGCGTCTGAGTTACCATCTTGGTAGGTAACATTCCACGTGATATCCGCCCTGGCTGGGGGGACGCAAAGCATGAGACAGGCAAAGGCTACGATTGCAAATTTTTTCATGGTGTACAACGTGTGGTGAATTCGCATGGGGACATGCGGAATTTACTCGGAATCTGTTAGTTTTCCAACCAAGAAGAAACTCAACGAGTAAATTTAGCCACGATACCCCTCAAAGGTGCTGTTTTTTGGTCGGGCTACTACCTTTTCTCCTGGAAACAACCGCGCATAATGCTTTTGCATCTGCAATGCTAGTAAGTTTACTTTCGTATCGGACTGGCGAATCAGGACCCAATTTCGTTAATCAACTACCTAGGGAAAAGCGGCGGAATGAATCCGATGTCTTCTAGGTAGCTTTCGCATGGAACTTCGAATGCGACCCACTGAACCCCATTTGCTAATTGCCGACGACGACCGCGATTTTCGCGAGTCCTTGAGTGAAGTATTTTTGCGACGCGGCTATTCGACGCAACTAGCCGCAGATGGGCATGAAGCGTTAGAAATCGTTCAATCCACGCACGTACTGCACCTTATTCTGCTTGATGTCCATATGCCGCGCCTCACCGGCATTCAAGCGTTGGAACAAATAAGGCAAAATCAAGAGGAAGCCCTGCCTTGCATTCTGATGAGTGCAAAATTCGACGACAAAATCGTCCAACAAGCAGAGCAGCTAGATACTTCATCCTTGCTCTCCAAGCCATTCACACTGCGGGATCTTACTGGAACGGTGGAAAGGATCTTGCAGCATGCCTACGGATGGAGTGTCGATTATTCGTGATGCATCAAGAAAAGCTCTAAGTCATCCATGCTGTCGGAGCGGATTTCTGCATCTCCATCAAAGCCAATCGCCTTCCAGAGTGCGAGCTCGTGTTCTTTCTCGATGGCCTGGACAAGTGCTTCGTGTAGTTTACCTTTCGCAAAGCTGATGCCGTCGCCATTGGGACCGACCAACTTTTGCGATTCCATATGAAACAAGCGAATGGGGTCCCGATCGGGTTGTGAGCTGACTTCCGTCCAGTCTTCGCCGATCTCGAATTTAGAAATGCGACCTTCGCTAAACAATGTTTTGCATCGCAATCTGCGCTTGGAGCTGTTCTCACGCGAGTCAAAGAAATGGGTTGTGCCGTATTCATTGCCAAGCCAGCTAACGACGCCATCCCCATGGAACTCCATTCCAAAGCCTGAGGCCCGACTCAGCCCTGACAAGAATTCTTCTTCACTCTTGGGCCGAAAGAGATCACATAGTTTTTGAAACTCCTCGCCAGCCTGAAGGCCGAGCCGTATATCTGGCTGGTCCTCAGGTTTAATTTCCGGTGCTCGTTTCTCCGACTTTCTTTTTCGATACTCAGGAGATTGTGTATCCAAAAGCGCGTCATGGGGGCGTAGTAAGAACGTATTGCATGTCCAAGCATTCCTATTCGCGACCTCCGCGTAAGCTTTCCAAAGTGTTTCCAATGGCGCGCGATCTGAAGCAATGACTAGGAGTGAAACCACACTTCCACTTGCGATCTTGCCACTCATCAGATCCTCCACTGCTTGACGCAGCAGGGAACGCTGTTGATTGGCTAGTTGCTCAGAGTGCGGCCAATCGATTGGTTCATTGCGATACCATTTCAACATCAATTGCAAGTGCAAGTCGCATACTTCCTGAGCGACTTCCTCAAGTTGTGCCTTGAGTTTTCGAGCGCTTTCAATGTGCGCTTTTGCCTCAGCCGCGTCCTGACGCAGGCTAGAAATGCGACGTGGTCCTTCAGCCACTTTGAGCTTCTTTTCAAGTAGAGCGAGCAGTCTTCGGTTTCGCTCTAGATCGTTCTCAAGTTCGCGCAACGGCCCGCTTGTGCGGGAGCGGCGAGCCAAAGTGCCGAGCGTTTGCCATGCCTGAACGATTTTTGCTTCTTTGGCCTTCTCGGATTCGGTCTTCACATGCAGCTTTTCCGTGAGCACCTTGATTTTTCCTTGCTCTCCGCGAACGCGGAACCGAATGCGATTACTTCGCTCCGATGCACTAAGTGCATTCGCAAGAGGGACGGTAACAAATTCTTCGATAGCCCGGCGTAGTGGCCTAGCTCCATACTTTGGCTCATACCCAATCTCACTGAGGAGTTCGATGGCTTCAGTTTCAAACTCGACGTCCGCATCGAGAAATTTGAGTCCGCTACGCTGTCTAAGCAGTCCAAGCTCTCGTTCTGCAATCTGCAAAACGCATTCTTTCGAAAGTGCTTCGAAAGGAACGATGCGATCGAGTCGCCCCAGGAATTCAGGTCGCACGTAGCGTCGCACTTCACGCTCAAAATGTTCTCTCCAGCCGCTTCCATTGGTCTCGCCGAATCCGAAGCTTGAGTCTCGGAAACTTTCCGCACCTAGATTGCTAGTCATGATGACGACCGCATTGCGGTAATCGGCGAGGCGACCTTGAGAATCCGTCAATCTGCCTTCGCCCAACAACTGCAAAAGCAAATCGAGAACGTTACTATCCGCTTTTTCGAATTCATCCAGCAGCACGACGGAAAAGGGCTGTTCGCGGATCGGCGATGTCAAAGCTCCGTCGCCTTCGCCTGGCTTTCCAATTAGTTTTTCCACGGACCAGGGCGAAGCGTATTCACTCATGTCGATCCGCACCATTCGGCGAGTGTCACTGTATAGCAGTTTTGCGATTGACTTGGCCATCTCTGTTTTGCCAACGCCTGTCGGTCCAATGAACATAAGAGAGGCCAACGGGCGCCCTGGACGCACCAATCGAGCCTTCAACGTGGCCACTAGATTTACAATGAGTTTGATTGGCTCACTTTGGCCAATCACGTTGC
Source organism: Planctomycetota bacterium (assembly GCA_039030255.1). Lineage (GTDB taxonomy): Bacteria > Planctomycetota > Planctomycetia > Pirellulales > Pirellulaceae > Aureliella. Next base: position 27,883 of record JBCCEO010000003.1, read on the forward strand.
TCGCCAGCGAGGAATGAACTTTTTCCAAGTCCAAGGCGATCGAATCGTCAATCAAGAATCGTGGCAATCCAGATTGCTTGGCAAATGCTCGAGCAACCTCGGCCGCTTCAACGGGCGTTTCACCTTTTGCATGGATCCGGCTGTTGAACTCTACCTGACCATTGGGTCCATGCTGGCGTGTTCCCAGCATGGTCCGCATTAGTCGCAAGGCCGTAGCGGGCAAGGCAGAATATGTCGCAAAGCGTGAGTGCAGGCGGTAGAGTTCCTCAATGGATTGCTCCGAGAATTCTTGCCCATAGTATTCTCCAGATCGGGCCAATACTTTCTTGATGGTGCTTGCTTTGGCCTCTTCTATAGTCATCCGGCTGAAAACGCGCAGAAGCATCGGATCTTCTCGCTCGATGATTGCCAGTTGTTCTGGTGTGCACTCCGCGATGCCCGTCAGTCGGCCGCGACTTATCGCGTGTCGGATCATGGATGCTACTCCAGGCGAGCCATCGATCTTTCCCGACTCCATTAATTCAAAGAGGGAACCAAGGTGCAAGATGGCGCTGGTATCCTTGCATTCTTGTATCAGCTTGGAGCAACGCTGTTGCCACATTCCCAACCCGCACATGCCAGAAATAATCCGGGAACCTGTCGTCGTCCAGATTTTACCTTCCGCCAGACCGAGTTCCTTTCTCATTTGGACAAGGCTGTGCACCATTGCGCTCTTGCCGACGCCCGCCGGTCCGATCAGCAGAACACTTTGCGGGTTTTCACCAATGAGATGGTCTGCGAGTTCACGTGTTCGAGATTCCAACTCGTAGATCGGAGCGAGTTTGCGGCGTGTCAGATCGGTGGCAACGGTTCTCAGAGTCGCTGTGCGTTTTCGCTGGCGTTTTTTCCTTTCCGAATCATCTTCAGGACTTGTTGCTAAATCGACGTCGAGGTTCTCGTATTCGAAATGGCGCATCGCATAGCGATGATGGATTTGCAGCAAAGGGGTTGACTCGGTTTGCCTGAGTAGAGCGACTCTGGCTTGCTCGGTGACCGAATCTTCATCGAGATCGTTAAGTGAACCGAGTAGTGTAAGCTCTAAGGCCGGAACACGGACAAAGTACTGACCCGTTTCAAGCTTCCAACGAAAACTGTTCAAGTGAATAGTCACGGGATCCTGCCACGCGACATCCCGTTCGTAGGGGTCCAGTTCAATCGATGTAACCCAGTGATCTTTTTCGGCGGGTAACGAGAAAGGAAAGAGATTGGCTGGTAGGGCTTTGGGTACTGCTTTTTGCAGCTTCTTTTCAACCTGACGCAAAGCGGCTTTACGCGTTCCAGCTACTACTTCGATTTTCCAAGGTCCAAGCGGCCTTGTGCGGAACATTTGTTCGCCAAGTTGTTCTATCTGAATCGTGATTGAGATGGATAGTTGCTCAGACATACTTTTCAAACATGGATCTTACTGCCCCACACTTCGCCCGGATTGCCACGAGAAGTATTTGAGTGTCTTATAGTACGCTTCGGGCGACCAGGAAGTTTCTTGGCAATTCGCATCGATCACGACGCATAGTTTAAGCATTTGCCCGGAATGCGTTTGGCTAGTAGCGGATCGCGGAACTAAAATTTCATCGCTAGAAAACTAAATGTCTACCAGCACGCAAGAACATCGCGACGCAGCACCTTCAGCACTCAACTTTGCGGTCATCACTGTAAGTGACACACGCACATTGGAAACAGACAAGAGTGGTCAACTGATTGTTCATTCGATGCAGGAAGGCGGGTATCAGTTGACCGAGCGAGTCATTGTTCGTGATGAGCCAGAGCAGATCAGAGGTGCCGTGGAGCAGTTTGGCACAGACGAAACCCTGGACGTGATTCTTTTGACTGGAGGAACTGGCATATCACCGCGAGACCAGACACCTGAGGCGGTTGTGCCGCTACTGGATATGGAGATTCCTGGCTTTGGTGAAATGTTTCGTTGGTTGAGCTATGAAGAGATCGGGCCAGCAACCATGCTTAGCCGGGCGGTGGCTGGGCGGATGGGACGCATTCTGGTGTTCTGCTTGCCCGGTTCATCCAACGCAGTGCGGCTGGCCATGGAAAAGCTGCTCGTGCCCGAGCTTCCACACCTTGTGCACCATTCTCGTGGCTGAGCAAGGATCTCAAAGCTGGGCTACACGGTAGACGAGCTGGTCAGGACTGAACTCGCTGGTCCAAGGCCAGATCGATCCTCAAGAGACTTGGCAAATACGGCTCTATAGACAGGTTGTCCGTTGCCGCGAGCTCGGCGTTCAAAATGCGTCGTGTAGTCCATGTGATGATGAGCTACGCGTTCAGGAACATAACGCGGACCGGTCAGTGGCGTGCTGTCCATCGTCAGTTTGCAAATATGCTCGTAGTAATCCAAAACGTCGGTCCAGAAATGAAACTCGCCGCCTGGTTTAAGGGTACGCACGACGTCTGACAATGTCTGTTCGTTCAGCACACGACGTTTCTTATGTCTGTTTCGCCACCAAGGATCTGGAAAATAGCAATGCACACGATGAAGGCAGGCATTTGGAATGACTTCCGTCAAGAAACTCTTCGCATCACCACGCAACATCGAAGCGTTGCTAAGTTCGCGTTTGCTCAGGCGGTCTGCGGCGCGATTGGCAAACTTGCCAGCAATCTCGATGCCTACAAAAAAGTGATCAGGAAAAGCAGAAGCTGCGGTCTGCAGGAAGAGACCTTTTCCAGATCCAATTTCAAATTCGATGGTGTCCTGCTCGGACACAATGTCTGGCCAGGATTTGGGATGTTTTAGGACGTCCCAAGCTTTGGCCGAGGGAGATTTGGATTCGTTGCCAGCGTTCATCAAGTTCGCCAAGAAACCGAGAAGGAAGTAATTCGGACATTCCTCAGTCTCGCTGGAAACGTCCGTTTCGTGCTCGGCAGCATATCTTGAGACAAACGGCTGTCAATTCCAACGCTGGCGGATGCAAGCGGCCGCTGACTAGCGTTTGGCTCGTCTCCATCTCAGCAGAACGCAGGTGAAAGCCAGAACGCCCAAATGGGAAGGTTCAGGAACGGCCGTCATACTGACCGAGTCAAGGTCGCCATTATCTGAGCCCACAATAAATTCGCCGCGGATACGCAGTGACTGCAAATCAGCCATCACGGACTGAAACTCGGCCTGAGTTGGATTGCCACCTGAGGCAAGCGTCCAAGGGTCCGTTTCATCAAGTGTAGCGACGTATTGTGTCCAAGTAGAGCTGGATGGAATTGGTGGTGTATTGACTAGCCTCAAGGTCAATCCAGCGCCATCAATTATGATATCTTGCGAATTGAAGATACTACCGCTGCCGCGCTGTCGCAGAGAGTATTGAAGAGTGCCGCCGTAGGAAGTGCTGCGGTTCCCCAGGAATTTCGCAGGGGCGGCGAAATACCAGACGCCACCGACGGCCGTGTCAAATCCACGAATGAAAGCGCCAGGGTTGCCATCCGAGGCAATGTGATCGGGGGTCGCAGTAGAGCTATCGCCCGACAGTTGCCAACCCTCAGTACCACCTTCGAAGTCGCTCACAATGACATCCGCGCGAACCGCAGTCGACGTTACTAGGACAAGAAAAGGCAGCAGGGCCGCCCGAGAAATCGATCGAATAGACACTTGGAAATCCTCAATGGAGCTATCAAAAATTGGTAGCTGCAATAATGAATGTTTGGATAACCGTTGTCTGTAAGGATTTCCCCTGGATCTCTGTCAGGAATTTCCCTGACGCCCTAATTTTTAAAGCAATCCGATCGGCGAACGATTCACAGTTGTGACCCGCGTTACGAGCCTGCTTTGCTCTGCTGTTGACCGCCCTTGGGCTTCAGGCCTAGTTCCAAGAGCCTTTGCCGGAGAAGGTCCATTTCTGGGTTGTAGTCAAGCTTGTAAACAAATGCGCCTAGCAGTTCGTTGGGTCGTGCTTCGTGGCATTTGACACAAGACTTTCCAGCCCGCAGGGAACCGACCAAGGTAAAGGACTTGGTCTTACTGTCGACGCTGTCGGTTGTGTTGGAGCCAGCAGCAGCTTGCTCTTCCTTGCCTTGCGTTGCAGCACTTTGTTTTGGATCGTGAGAAACGAATTGCGTCTTGTTTGCATGGTTTTGTTTCCAAACAAGATCTGTTCCAAGTCGAAGTCGCTCCAAGGCGCTCAACTCAAACTCGTTTGCGTCACGAGACTCGTAGCGGTCCAGTTGATTGCGCATGATGGAGATCCACGATGAGGTATAGACGCGAGGTTTCTCGTCGTCGAGTCCGATCAGCCGGACTGCCTTCACCGCATAGGGCTCGCCCTTAATACGCAGCATGCGGTTATGTGGCTCGTCGAAAGTAGCAATCCGGCTCATTCCCATGCCTTCGGACTCCACGAAGTTGTGTGTGTAGTGCTCGTGCATTTCCTCGAAAGATTTCCACATTCCTCTGTCGTTCGTCTCCGCGATGTCCAGCTCCGCATTCACGATGTTGGCCCACATGGCACGCAGTCTGCTAGCGTTATTGAAAGCAAATACGGCCGCAAGTGTAGCTAAAGCTAGTGTGGTGCGAAGCGAAAAGCGGAGGGGTGTCCAGTTTGGGAACGAGGTTTTCGAAGCAGCGCTATCCATCGTGCGTCTCCCGTGGGAAAAAATTTCAAGTTTGCCAACCAGTCGCGAACAAGGGTGGTGGCAAGAACACGAGCCAATCAGTGCACCGATATGCACTCGATCTACTCTACGGGTTTTCCACTTCGGAAAGAATCAAGTTTTAAAGTTCTTACAAACTCTTTGCGCAAACGGGCTCTACGTACAATTTTTTTACATTTGCTCGGCGGCATAATGCGCAAAATACCCGCTAGCAATATTTTGAGGGGGAAGATGAACTCTCCCTTGGGCCCTTGTGAGTATCGCGAGCCGACATGCGCGGTTTGCGGGTCGGAGGTAGGGCTGATGCCCCTGCCGCCGATCGCAAAACGCCTGTGCGCGGTCGTTGCGCTGTTGCTTGTTAGGCTGGATTGGAGACGACTTCGGCCTGCCGCTAAACGATTTGTTAAGACCTAAGGAGCGCTCAACGCTAGTTCTTGATCGAATAGCAGTGCAGTTGATGCTGGTCGCGTAGATAGAGTTTGCCGTCGTAGATAACCGGGTGGGGCCAGCTTTCCCCGTTGCGAGAAGCAATCTGAAACGAGCCTTTCAAGTTGTAAGATTGCGGATTCGCTTCGATCAGAGCCATGACTCCGTTTTCATAACGAAAGTAAAGGTGACCATCGGCTGCGACTATCGCCGCAGATCGTTCTCCCGCGCCACGCTGTTTGGGCCAGGTACGCTGGCCAGTGCGGAAGCTAACACACGTTGGAAAGCCATTGTTGTGTCCCTCACCCATGTATACGTAGTCGCCGATCTTGATCATGCCGCCATGGTGATTCTGCAATTGATTGGCCTTGAAGTAATAAACCTCGCGCCAATTTACCGACGGGCCGCGTTTGGTCAGTTGCAATAATGCGGTGCCGCCATCGCTATAGCCTGAAGAGCAGAATACAAAGTTGCCATCGACGATTGGAGTAGGGACATTTGCCGTGCCATTGGCGATTTTTTCGTACTGCCAAAGCGGGCGCCCTGTTCGAGCGTCGACAGAAATCAAGCCGCGCCCTACCAGCGTGATGTACTGCTTGATACCGCCGCCGTTGCTGACGACTGGACTGGAGTAGCCTGCACCATCTTTTCCACGGCTGCCTCCCGGCGGCATAGGAGCGCTCCAAATGGTCTGGCCTGTTTTGTAGTTCAAGGCGACGATCATGGCCCTGGGTCCTCCGGGAGTGCAGATGACTTTGCCGTCGTCGACCAGCGGCGATTCAGAATATCCCCATTGAGACATCATTTTTCCGCCAAAGTCGCCGGCAAAATTCTTGCTCCAGACTTTCTGTCCATCTTCGGCTCGCACACAGCACAGGTCGCCGCCGCGTCCCAGCCCGTATACGAAACCGTCGTGATAGGTTGGCGTCGAGTTCGGATCGCCACCGTTGCCAATACGTGTGGCCCAAAGCTCCGAACCATCTTGCAAGCTAAGTGCAATAATATGTTCTGAACCACCTCGGTTCCCAAGCGTAAAAATCTTGCCATCGGCAATGGCCAGTGAGCTCAGGCCCTTGCCCAGTCCGTCAGCGCTCCAGTCCAGTGGCGGACCGTCTTGGGGCCACTGGGACATCAGTCCCTCTTCGGTTGAGATGCCATCTCCGTTTGGCCCGCGCCAATTCCAACTACGCACCTCTGAATTTGAGGCTGTGGAAGAGCTCGGATTGTTCTTCGCCTGTTGCCTCAACTGTTTTGCGAATCGTTGTCCTGCGGCATCGAGCACATTGAATGGAACCGTGACTCGTTCGCCAGATTCTTTGATCAGGACTACATCGGCCGTTACTTCGTCCTCGGCTTTGACTTCCATTTTTGCTTTGGTGGAATAGGCGCCCGAGCTGTCTCGCCAGATTCTAGTGTCGCCATCTTGCGGAAGTGCCACGACGAACGTGGTCAGAATACCAAGCAGGATTCCCATGAGAGTGCTCCAGAGAAGCTTAGAAAAGTTGAAAGCTATAGCCATTCGGCGAGCTTGAAGAGAGGACAACTCCCATTATAAGAGAAAGATTTTCGGATGCGATTGTAGAACAATTGTCCCAGTTGTTTTCCCAGCCCTGGCTTTCCTTCCCTTCCTAACAGCTCCGTCGAATTGCTAAATCCAAGGACCCCTTGCGGAGCTCCAGAGTGCAGTTTGGCACAACTGCTCAACATGCGACGAAGAAAGAATCAGGAATCCGCGCGCTTTCTTCGCGCTTTACGCTGTCGCCTGATAGACGAATTCTTTCGGCAGAGATTCATTTTCCCTTGGAGCAGCCTTCATGATCACAAAAAGTCCTTTTTATTGGTTCGTAATTCAAACATTGGTAATCTGCGTCGCGATTCCCGCGGTACATGCTGATTTGGTCGAAGTCGGCAGCCTCAACAATATCCAACAGGCGGGCAACAGCTCCAACGGCCTGAGTTTTCTCGACATGAGCCATTCCGTTGGCAAGACAGAAGCCCAGGCTTTGGCGGACGCACAGCTGCTTTATGCTGACGCAAGGTTAGCCACGCAGTCGGAGTGGAACGACCTTTTTCAAGCCGTCGATATTGCATACACAAGCTCGTTGACCGCCTCAGACGCCTTTTCGACAGGAATTGGTAGCACGATCACCAGCACGAACAATGCGGAAGTTCGTGAGCTCATTGCAAAACTGGGTGCGACTCATCAGGGCCACACTTTGTTGGCGTGGTCTGATCCCGATGGAAGTACAAATTCCACAACGACTCGAGACGTACTTACGCTGGAAGATAATTTAGGACGCGCCGTTTTATCTGTTTCCACAACTCAGCCTGCTTCCCCAGATTTTGGTTGGCTCATCGTTACTTCAGTAGTGCCCGAGCCATCGAGCGCTGCTTGTCTGTTCATGGCGAGCGTTGGAATGGTCAGAATCCGCTCAAGGAGAACGGAGAGATGAATTCGAGTATTCGTGAACAGGTTTCTACGAGTTCTCGAGAATCCAGTCAGCCATCAACTTGAGCGTGGCGGGGTCGAAGGTTTCTTCGATCTCACTGTATTCTTCCAGGGTGCCTTTTTCACAGTTTTGGAAGAGATGGTTGAGGTTCGGGATTTCGAGGACTTGAAAATTCTCCGTCGGAGCTGCCTTGAGCGATTTTTCGAGGGCGGGAATATTCAAATCGGCCGCGACTTGTAGATCTTTCTCGCCGACGAGAGCGAGTACAGGGCAAGCGACCTTTTCCAAGTTTGTCGATGGTTCGTATCGGATAAAGTTCTGCATCCAAGGTGTAAGCAATTGCCTTGCCGCGCCTGTGGCAGCGGTCGTTAGTTGCTCGTCCGTGATTTCTTCTTCCTCAGGTGTCGCAACTGCGATTGCTTTTTTGGCTTGGGCAATGAAATCTTCCTCGCTAATTGAAGGTTCTTGCAGGGCCAACTCAAGGAATTTTGCTTGAACGGCCGATTGCGCTTGAAGCGTCTCGGCATCTGCACCGCTGGCCTCCAAGATCAGAGCAGACTGGCTCTTGAGGATTTTCTCGCCGTTTACTCCTGGACCGGCCATTAGCACAATGAAACCAACATCGGCGTTCTTGGCCGCGACCATGGGTGCGATCAAACCGCCTTCGCTATGCCCACAAATACCGATACGCTTTGGATCGATGGGAGTCTTGGTTTGCAAGAACTCAACTGCCGCCTGCACGTCCGTGGCAAAATCCTCTGAAGTAGCTGTGTCAAAATCGCCCTTGGATTCGCCAATGCCGCGATCGTCAAATCGAAGCACCGCAATGCCGCGTCGGCTAAAGTAATCCGCGATCACCCAAAACGGTTTGTGCCCCGCTAGGGACTCGTCTCGATCTTGAGGGCCTGAGCCGCTGACCAGAATCACTGCGGGACAAGTGTTCGAGTAAGACAAGGGCACGGTCAGCGTTCCAGCCAATAGGATTCCGGCGGAAGCGTTTTCAAAGGTCACATCTTCCATCGAGTATGGAAAAGGTTCCTTGGGCGTTTGCGGCCGGTTGGGACCGGCTTCGACTTCAGCTTCGGCAATGTCGACTTTCTCCAGCACCAAGGAAGGCGAGACAAAACCCTGTTTCCAAGTTCCATCGAGCGTGTTTCCGTCTTTGCTCAATTCGCCAGTGAACTTTCCATTCAGTGCGGCTACGTCGAAGATGATCTTTCCATCTTCTTCCGACTTCTCGGCCACAAACCCACCGACACGTTGTGAAATGCTATCGAAGTAGGCTGCTCCCGATTCCAGTTCACGGATTTGAACATCTAGTTTCTGGACGACGATGTTGATCGTACCCTTCCAGAGTGCCTTTAGCTTCTGCTTGGGTTCCTGTTCAACCTTTTCAAAATTCAGTGTTAAATCGGCAGGGCCTTGTAGCCACTTTCCCTCGATGCTCGTTTTGTTCTCAGCCAGTTTGCCGACATATCTTCCTTTGGATACGCGAATCAAGAACTCAAGTCCCTCGTCGTCACGTTTGAGCTCGTCCAGTGCGAATTCGGCATTTCCCTCGTCAAAGCTTTTGAGATTGCCAGACCATTGGCCATCATTTTGATCGAGAGTCACTAGGAATCGAAAATGCCTTGGTCCAGCTTCCAAAACACCGAACCATAATTCTTGTTGGGATTTATTATCCTCCGGTTGTTGGGCCAAGCAGCGAGAGCCAGGGGAGCCAAGTGCTGTCGCGAATACCAAGCAATAAATGACTTTGCTTACGTGGCATGATCCAAAGAAAGTCGGTCGCAACATTGCGAAATATCCTTGAGTGTTGAGTTTCTTAGTTGGGTTCTTCGCGGGGTAGCCAAGTGTCATACTGCTTGGCGCTTTGTCCTGACCAATACGGCGAGGAACCCCAGAGGGGAACGGTGGGCAAAGATGCTTCCCATTCGCCCAGTTGTCTAAATAAGTTGTTGAATTCTTGGGTTTGAGTTGTCGACAAATCGTTGGCTTCGCCAAGATCGGAGGCTGGATTGAAAAACTGTGCTGGTCGATGCGAGAGTCGAATCAGTTTTTGATCGCCGCTGCGCACGGATGCTTGTCCTTGCAAACGCCAAAACAAAGTTCGTGGTGCTGGATTCGCTTTTCCAGTTAGTTGTGGCAGCAAGTTGACACCGTCGTAGGCTCTAAATTTTTCCACTGCGCGGGTTCGATTCTTTTTGTCTTCGTGGGAGCGAGCTTCGGCCAAAGGCAATGGCTCAGCATTGGCGGCTGCCATAAAAGTTGGAAGCAAATCCAAACTAGACATTACGTAGTTGTTGACTTGTCCCGCAGGAATCTTGGCGGGCCAGGACCAGATCATCGGAACGCGAATTCCTCCTTCCCGCAAACAGCCTTTGCAGCCCGAGAGCGGTCCATTCCAGCTTGCGTTGTTCGTAGCTCCTCCGTTGTCAGAGAAGAAAACAACTAAAGTATTCTCCAGTTGATTTGTGTCCTTCAAAAACTCCTTGACGCGCCCAACGCCTCGATCGAGTGCCAGCATCATGGCCGCGTAAATTCGGCGTTTTGGGTTTTCCAAGTGTTTAAACTGCTCGAGATCTTCCTCCGTTGCGTGCATCGGTCCGTGCGGAGCGTTGTAGGACAAAAACATAAACCAAGGCTGCTCGCCCTGAGTCTGCTTGTGCTTGCCGAGCCATGCAAGGGCTTCGTCGGTAAAGAAATCTGTCAGATAGGGGCTAGAGAATTCGGTGAGCGGGGCGCCGTTTCTTTCCAATTTGTTTTGCTCTGGGTCAGGAAAGTAGCCGTGACTTCCTCCGAGCATGCCGCAAAAGTAGTCGAAGCCTCGCTGCTGAGGATGGAATCCATCTCCCATTCCTTGGTGCCATTTGCCAATCAACGAAGTCGCATAGCCTGCTGCTCTAAGATGGTCTCCCAAAGTGTGTTCACCAGGTGGCAACCCCAGCAACTCCGGCCGAGTCGCGTAATTGGTCGCTGATTGATTCAGATTCCCTTCGTAGCCAAAGCGACGTGGATCGCGACCTGTTAGTAGGCCGGCTCGCGATGGAGAACAGACCGGACTGGCCACATAGGCCTGTTTGCAAAGTACGCCCGAATTGGCTAAAGCGTCCATATGAGTCGTTCGAAGATTTTCACTCCCCATGCAACCCAGATCACCATATCCCATGTCATCGGCCAAGATGATCAAGATGTTGGGAGCCTGAGCGAAGCCAATGCTGGGAGACGATATCGCAATTGCCGTAAGTACCAAAAAGATGCGAACCATCTTGTTTCCAATTTGATCAAAAGAAGGGATAGGAGGCGGTGCTGGATACTCCAAAATACTCGGCTTGAATGCATTAAGATAGACGCAAGGCAGTCTTGCTCCGCCATGTCTGGACCGAGAGGACGATGTCGAAACCAACGAATCTTTTCCTGCGATTCGAAAGAGAGAATCTAAAGAATGTTGCCCGAGATTGAGCAGCTAGAAAAAGCCGCAGAGCTAGTCTATCAGGCCATGCCGCCGACTCCACAATATCGCTGGCCGATGCTATGCGAGCAGCTCGGCGTCGATCTTTGGCTCAAGCATGAGAACCACACACCGGTAGGAGCATTCAAAGTGCGTGGCGGGTTGGTCTACTTTCACCACCACCACGAAGAAATAAGCCGCAGGCCTGGTGTGATCTGTGCGACGCGGGGAAACCACGGGCAGTCTATTGCCTTTGCCGCTGCGAAATATGATATTCCTGTCACGATCGTTGTGCCGAAGGGCAACAGTGTTGAGAAGAATGCCGCGATGCAAGCACTGGGAGCCAATCTGATCGAGCATGGTGAAGACTTCCAGGAATCCTTGGAATTCGCAGAAAAGCGGGCCCAAGAAGAGGGCTTCTGGATGGCACCTTCCTTTGACAGCCATCTAGTTGCAGGTGTTGGCACATACAGCTTAGAACTGTTTCGTGCATTGGACAAATTGGAGGTGCTTTACGTGCCAATCGGACTTGGCTCAGGAATATGTGGGGCACTCGCGGCGCGCGACGCTTTGGGTTTAGAAACGGAAGTCGTGGGTGTCGTTTCGGCGCACGCACGGGCGTATGCGGAATCTTTCGCCCAAGGCAAGAGCGTGGAAGCGGCTGCCGAAACGCAGGTGGCCGACGGCATGGCTTGCCGTAAGCCGCAACCCAAGGCGTTAGAAATTATTTGCGATAAGGTTTCGCGGATCACGGAGGTAGACGACAAGGAAGTCGAGCAAGCGATGCGTGATATCTATGTGGCGACGCATAATGTCGCCGAAGGCGCAGGGGCTGCGGCCGTGGCCGCTGTTACCAAAGACTCGGAACTACTTCAGGGGAAAACGGTCGCTGCCGTTCTCTGTGGAGGCAATGTGGATGCACAGGTTTTCGCATCCGTTCTGCAGGATTAATTTACTATTCTAGATTCCTACTCGCGTCCGCGCCTCGGTGGTGGTCCGCTGCCACGAGGTGGAGGACCAAATCCTCGACCCCCTCCGCGATTAGAACCACCAAAACCCGGGCCACCTGTTCCTGGACCATGCTTCGCAAAATCAGTGGAGGGTGTTCCGCGGAAGTTTCTGGGGATTACAGGCCAGTTCTCTGACAAGAAATAGGCATAGGTTCCTTCGGGGAAATCTGGCGTTACCGTGTATCTACCATTGCACTGGTCGAGTTCCCCGGCGCCTTCGGCGAACTCATAGTCGGCTACGAATGTCCCGTCGTAACGACCCGAAGGCTCTCTGCCTCCAGGACGAGTGCCCCGGCGGATTTGATAGCTCGAGGATAGCTTAACGATTTCTGAATTCGGGTCTTTGGGGTTACTGTAACCGTACATGGCGTAGATGGGGAAGCCGTCAGCGGCCCAGCCAACGAGCGGCGAGTGTTGGGAGGGATCGAGTTTTACTTCGTCGAGTAGTCCTGTTGGCAAGCCATGGTAATGGTAAGCCCCGTTCGGCTGAACATGAGCATGAGAGGCGTCGATTCCTAGCGCAATGGCTCCCGAAAGCGGTTCGTACTGCCATTTGCTTCCCATTTGCCCGTTGTAGAATTCGGCAGCTCCAGGATCGAAAGGAACGCCGTTTATGGCGACTCCAAAAATGCCCTGTGAGGCCGAGGTTTTTGAAGCTGCTTGGGGCGTGGCGGGAACCCGGTACTGGTAACGCTGAGCGCTAATGCGGTTTGGATTCCCGCGGTTTGGAAAGGCCCCGGTGTTATGATTTGGAATGCCATTGGACTGAATGACTCGCTGATTTCCTTGAACCGTGATCGACACTTGACTCTGGCTGGTTGGCCTCGACGAGCTGGGCAGCGTCTTCAGCTCGCCGTTGGATTGTGTCACCGTATGCCGCCTTCCAAATTGAGCGAATGAAAGTCCAACGAAGCCCAGGCAAACGACTGCAAGCGTCACATAGAGGGTTGTCACCTTTTTCATGTGTTTGTCGTCCAAAGAGTTGAAATAACATCCATAAAAGTTGCTATCGAATACTTCCGAAAGGCAGTCTCGATTGTAGCCAATTATAAGTCAATTTCTTCCATCAGTTTTTCGCAAACTTCCAGTTCTTTCGCGGCTTTCTCTTTCAATGCTTCGTCTACGTTGGGGTCGGCAATTTGCTTCTTTAGTTCTTTCTCAAGCGTAGCAAGAACGATAAGTGCATCTAAGTCTTCATCAATGTTGCGAAGCATCCTCGACAAAGCGAAGCTTGGTCCTGCCAGCAAGCTTCGCGAAATGGACTTGAGACCCGGGAAATGTTTGGCAACGAAGTGGTGCGCGTCGACGGCTTTCCGCGAATACAGCTCGGCGGTACGCAAGTCTCTTTGCCGTTCGTAGAGCATCGATAGGTTCGCGTAGATGTGCGCTAGGTTGATCCGATAGAGAGCGACTTGATCATGTTGCTCTACGAGACTTTCGGAAATCTCTCGAGCCTTATGCAACTGTGTTTTTGCTGGATCTATCGAGAATTCGTCTAATTGTCGTGCATTAAAGTTGCGGTAGGTTTCACTCAGCTCAAATTGATAGGGAAGCGAAGAACCGCGTTTCGCTTCTTTTGATTCTTCACAGAGTTGTTTCAAAATGTCGACTGCCATTTTGCCCTGATCATTGGGATCGTTTTCGTCGATCAAACCTGGACCAGCCAATTGTTGCAAGCAGAGTGCTCTCAAGTAGCGCAAGCTCTCAGAATTGGGAGATGCTTTCATGAGTTCATCTAGAATACTTAGCGCGGTTGTGGCGTGCAGCGTTGCTAATCGACGATGCTCCACGTTTCGTTTTTGGCGCTCGCCCCGCTTCCGTTCGCCAAGTTCATCGCGTTGAGACTCCGGTATGTTTCGTCTTGGGCGGCCGTTTGGACCGCCAGGCCGAAACCCTCCCCGACCCTCTGGGGGACCGAGCGGACGCATGAAGTCATTGTTACCGGCTACATGCACATGTTCGATCGGTACGCTTGGTTTGGCTTTTGCCAACAGCAAATGGGTCTGAACTTGAAGCAGCGAAGATTCTCTTGAAACGATTGGTTCAATTTCGGCCAATACAGTGGAAAACTTTGTCTTAGCCTGTTCAATGCGATTGCTGGCCAAGTAGATACGACCTTGTTGTACATGCGCACTGACATTAGCTAGAAAGAGGCAGAGAGCTTGAGCTTTAGACAAGAGGAGACACTTTGGCATGCAGTAGCTCAAGACCCAATAGCTGAATGCATATGGACTTGCAGAAGGGTCATCACCTTTCATCCTACAAGAGAATGAAGTTTGAAGTAGATGTGGGGAGACTCCAGCATTCCACTGCATTGCACTCTGACAAACTGATGGATCACTCCAGTTGACGTTTCAGTCATTGGGCCACAATTAGATGATTCCCGCTGCATTCTAATCAAATGGAACTTCTCTTTATTTCTTGGTTTGTTCTGCACAGGACCTGGTGCTGGCCGTCTCCTTGGTGAGTTGCAAGGCGTCATTTTTGTCTGTCTGTCTGTCTGTCTGTCTGTCTGTCTGTCTGTCTGTCTGTCTGTCTTGGTCTCCATTCTGCATGTCGTATCTCCTGATGAAGGCATCCTTGCCGAAACGTTGATGACAAAACTGGATTGAGATGGATTGGTCTGGCTGTTGCTTGTTGCCTGTGGGTTCGGTATTCTCATGTTTTACCTAGAACCTCTTCTACTGTAGACCCTGTGCGTGGGCTGTGTTGTTGGTATTCCCCCTCCTCTCTTTTACTGAGGGTCTGCCTCTCTGTCTGTCTCAACAAGTAGAGAATACCGGGCCCACGAATACAC